>URLP01000149.1 GCA_900548635.1 uncultured Megasphaera sp. | reverse complement strand
CCCAGCCCCTAACCCCTAACCCCTAAAAAGTGCTGTCGCACACGCGGCAACACTTTTTTTGCAGCATTCTATCAACATCGTCGGAAATGCTTGCGAAAGTTGACCTATTCGGTGTATAATAGAGATGAAAATAAAAAGTATTATTATTTAGACTATTACTCAGGTTTCCTGAGAAGTTAGAGGGGGAATAGATCATGAGTCCTGCAACCATCATCGTCGCCATCGTCGTCGTCATCGCCGTCGCCTACTTTGTCCACCACATCCGCGGTCTCTTCAACGGCACTGCCAGCTGCTGCAGCAACTGCTCGGCCTGCGTCACCTCGAAAGATGACAAGAAAAACAGCAAACTGCCGCCGTGCTGCCAGAAGTAGGGGAGCAGTAAAAGGCAGCAAAAAGCAGTCCGCGTAGGAGCGCCCATAACCGGGCGCCCGCGCGAATCCTGTGCATCGCCTGTCCTGCATCTGTATGAATCCTTCGGCAAACGAACCACGAAAAGGGGCTCGCCGCATAATAAAGCGGCAGCCCCTTTTTTGCACCTAAAGTTAACAGACACTAGCTGCTAACGGCTAACAGCTAGTCTTACCTCCACACTTCTTCTGCGATTTCTTTGACGAGTCTGATCTTGGCCCATTCTTGTGCTTCTGTGAGGAGGTTGCCCTCTTCCGTGGAGGCGAAGCCGCACTGCGGGCTGAGGGAGAGCTGGTCGAGGGGGACGTATTTTTCGGCTTCATGGATGCGTTCGATGACGCGGCCTTTGTCCTCAAGGTCCGGTGTTTTCGACGTAATCAGGCCGAGGACGACTTTCTGGTCCTTGATGAAGCGCAGCGGCTCGAAGCCGCCGGCCCGGTCCGAGTCGTATTCGAGGAAGAAGCCGTCGACCTTGCAGTGTGAGAAGAGGATGTCCGCCACCGGTTCATAGCCGCCGGCAGAAGACCAGGTCGAGCGGAAATTGCCGCGGCAGATGTGCATGGTGATGGTCATGTCGGCCGGTTTCACTTCGAGAATCTTGTTCAGGACTGCGACGTACTTGCGGCCCACGGCGTCGACGTCGATGCCCCGCTTGGCGTAGGCTTCGCGCTTATCGGGCGAGCAGAATTCGCCCCACGACGTGTCGTCGAACTGCAGATAGCGGCAGCCCGCGTCGTAAAAAGCCCTGACGGCTTTCTGATAGGCTGCGGCGATGTCCGCAAAGAGCGTGTCTTCGTCCTGGTAGCGTTCGATAGGCTCGTAATTGGCTTCGCGGACGCAGCAGATGAGGTGCAGCATGGACGGCGACGGGATGGTCTGCTTGGCCGTCGCTTCACCGGCAACGCTCTTCAGGAAGCGGAAGTGGTCGATGAAGGGATGATTGTCCGGGAAATCGATTTTGCCGCTGATCTTCAAAGTTTCTGCTTTCGGCTGGAAGCCGTTGAAGGCGACGGAAAAGTGCTTTGCCTTTACTTTGTCGACGCCGTCGAGGCCCCAGAGGAAATCGAGGTGCCAGAAGGCGCGGCGGTATTCGCCGTCGGTCACGGCTTTGAGGCCGGCTTTCTTTTCGTCGGCTACGAGCTCGCGGATGCTCTTGTCTTCCTGTTCTTTCAGGGCAGCCGCCGTGATCTTTCCTGCTTCAAAGGCCTGACGCGCTTCCTTCAGTTCAGGTTTGCGCAAAAAGCTGCCGACAATATCGTAACGGTAAGGGATTCTCATAATAATATTCCTCCTTGTATATCCATCAGTACTTGTATTTTTCTGCTATGCCTGCTATTATAGACGAGAATCATCGAAATTGAAAATACTGAAAAAATATCATTTGCCATAGGATTTTCCTATGCTAAGGAGGCACTTTTATGACCCTGCAGCAGCTGCGCTACGTCATCGCCGTCGCCGAACGGGGGAACATCACCCAGGCGGCGCGCCATCTCTTCGTTTCCCAGCCGAGCATTACAGCGGCCGTCCGCGACTTGGAAAGGGAAATGGATATCACGATTTTCCTGCGACAGAACAAGGGCGTCACCCTGACGCCGGACGGGGAGCGCTTCTTAGGCTATGCCCGCAAGGTCATCGACGAAGCGGACCAGCTCGAAGACACCTTCAAGGGCAGGCAGGAACAGAAGCCGCGCTTCGCCGTGTCGTGCCAGCACTATTCCTTTGCCGTCAATGCCTTCGTCCAGCTCATCCGCCAGTTCGACGCGCCTCAGTACGACTTCACGCTCCGCGAAGAGCAGACCCATGAGATCATCGACGACGTGGCCAACCTGAAGAGCGAGCTGGGCATCCTCTATCTGAGCTTTGCTAACGAAAAGATCCTGCGGAAAATCCTGGCCGCCCAGAACCTGACCTTCACGGAGCTCTTCACGGCCCGGCCCCACGTCTTCATCTCTTCCCGCCATCCCCTGGCCGGCAAAGACGTCATCACTCTCAAAGACCTGCAGGACTATCCGTACCTGACGTACGAACAGGGCGTCTACAATTCCTTCTATTATAAAGAAGAATTCCTCGACTCGACAGACCAGAAAAAGAACATCTGCGTCCGCGACCGGGCGACCCTCTTCAACCTCGTCATCGGCCTCAACGGCTACACCGTCTGCTCCGGCGTCATCTCCCACGCCCTCAACGGCGACAATATCATCGCCAAGCCCCTGAAGATGAAAGAAGAAATGAAAATCGGCGTCATCCTGCGCAAAGACACAATCCTCTCCCGCTACGGTAAAGCCTATCTGGAACACCTGAAAGAAAGCCTCCCCTGAGAAGGGGAGGTGCCCCAAAGGGGCGGAGGGGTTCTTTTTGGATCCACAGCCATTATGCAAGGCGGGGGGCCATAACCGGGCGCCCCACGCGGTCGCCCCTACGGATGGCGCTGCCGCGCCTTTTTACTACAAACTACAAACTCTGAACCTACCCCCATACTTCTTCCATGGAGGAAAAAGCATTCTTGCTTTTTCCTATCTGCCGCTGTACACTGAAATCAGGTACTCACACACGACAGAAGGGAATGATGATCATGATATTCAAGGATATTGGTTTCATCGGTACAGGCATCATGGGCAAGTCGATGCTGCGCAACCTGGGAAAGGCCGGCTACACCATGCACTGCTATGCGCGGCATCCGGAAAAGGTAGAAGACCTCAAGAAAGAAGGCGTGACGGTCCATCCGTCCATTGCCTCCCTGGCTAAGGCCTGCCAGTGCCTGATTACCATCGTCGGCTTCCCGAAAGACGTAGAAGAAGTTTATTTTTCGCCCCAGGCCCTCCTGGACAGCGCTGCGCCCGGGTCGTACCTCGTCGACATGACGACGACGAGTCCGACCCTGGCCAAGCGCCTTTATGACGAAGGGAAGAAGCGGGGCTTCCACGTCATGGACGCACCCGTTACGGGCGGCGACACGGGTGCCCGCAAGGGGACGCTCTCCATCCTCGCCGGCGGCGACAAAGAAGACTACGACACCATGCAGCCCGTCTTTTGCGGCATGGGCACGAATATCAACTACATGGGCCCGGCCGGCATGGGCCAGCACGCCAAGATGGCCAACCAGATCATGATTGCCGGCACCCTCTCCGGCGTCTGCGAAGCCCTGAGCTATGCCAAAAAGAACGGCCTCGACACGGACACCCTCCTCAAAGCCGTGGCCACCGGTGCCGCCGGCAGCGCCCAGCTCGATGCCTTCGGTGAAAAAATGCTCCATGGCGACTACGCGCCGGGCTTCTTCCTCAAACACTTCATCAAGGACATGAAACTCGCCGCCGCCGAAGCCGACAAAAAAGGCCTGGACCTGCCGGTCCTGAAACAAGTCCTCAGCGAATACGAAGAACTGGAAAAAGAAGGAAAAGGAGACCTGGGGACACAAGCCCTGTTTACGTATTATAAGTAAGCATGGCGTGAACAAGGCCAGCCGTAGGGGCTCGCACGTGGCGAGCCC
>URLP01000148.1 GCA_900548635.1 uncultured Megasphaera sp. | reverse complement strand
CTATTTTGGAGAAAAGAGGTTCCATTTTATGAAAACGATTCTGGTTTTAGGCGGCGCCGGCTACATCGGCAGCCATACCGTCAAGGCCCTCGTGGCCGACGGCCAGCGCGTCATCGTCATCGACAACCTTTCCCGCGGCCACCGCGCGGCCGTGCCGGAAAACGTACCTCTTTACGTCGTCGACATCCATGACATCGATCGCGTCCAGTCCATCCTCGAAGAAAACCAGATCGACGCGGTCATGCACTTCGCCGCCCACAGCCAGGTCGGCGAATCCATGGAAAACCCGACCATCTACTACGACAACAACGTCGTCGGCTCGTACAGCCTCCTCGAAGCCGTACGCCGGGCCGGCGTCAAATACTTCGTCTTCTCGTCGACAGCCGCCGTCTACGGCGAACCGGAAAAGACACCGATCACCGAAGACATGCCCTACCAGCCGACCAACGTCTACGGCCAGACCAAGCTGATGATCGAAACCATGCTGGCCCAGTTCAGCCGGGCCTACGGCCTGCGCTACGTCGCCCTGCGCTACTTCAACGCAGCCGGCGCTGATGGAAGCGGCACGATCGGCGAAGACCACACCCCGGAAACACACCTCATCCCCCTCATCCTGCAGACGGCCCTGGGCCAGCGGCAGAGCATCAAGATCTTCGGGACCGACTACCCCACGCCCGACGGCACGTGCATCCGCGACTACGTCCACGTCACAGACCTCGCAGACGCCCACGTACGGGTCCTCAAGTACCTTGCCAAAGGGGGAGAATCCCAGTACTTCAACTTAGGCTCTCAGAACGGCTTCAGCGTCCGTGAAATGATCGAAGCCGCCAAGAAAGTCACAGGCAGAGACTTCAAAGTCGAAGAAGCTCCGCGCCGCGCCGGCGACCCGGCCGTCCTCATCGCAGGCTCCGAAAAAATCCGTCGCGTCACGGGCTGGCAGCCGACCCACAGCAGCGTAGAACAGATTATCGCCGATGCCTGGAACTGGCATCAGCATCATCCGCAGGGTTATGGTGACAAAAAATAATCTTTTGTCCGCCCTGCAAAAGGTAAGGAACGGCATCGTTCAACATCGCAGAGCATGGCTCCCTTATGCAGGGATACTTGTCTGCCTTGGCGCCATTTGGATTTGGTGGGACGAGCCGCAGGGACAAGAAAACATGAAACGGGAGACATCTCAGCATGCTGGGACGTCTCCCGTTTTTTCTGTTTCTGAAGAAGGGGAAAAGGGAGGGCCTGTCTGCGATGTCCGCAGTGCCCTGCGCTATAAACCCTTGCCTGACCTGTTTGGCGGCAGTCTGCCGAAGAAGACTGCTGTTCCTGAAGCGGCACAGCCCACAGCACCGGCTGTGCCTGAAAAAAGTAAGAGTAAAGAGAAAGCGAAAAAAGAAGTCCCCCGACCTGCTGTCTGCGGCGCTGTCCATCAGGATGGGACGCATCTGGTCATCCTGAAATGGCAGGGCCAGACGGCGGCCTGTGCGGCTGGAGAATGGTGGAACGGCTGGTATGTCGCCTACGTTAACAGCCGCGCCGTAGGACTGCAGCGTGATGAAGAATTTTTCGAGGTTCCCTTATAAAGAAAGGTGAGGTTATGAAGTACAGTGTGAAGATCTATCTGATGGCGGCACTGACCTGTCTCTGTCCCTGGCCTGTCGGGGCTGTCGACGTAGAAGTCCGCGACGTGCCGACGCGGACCGTCCTCGAAGGTTTGGCCCGCTCAGGAAATGTCAATTTAATCGTTGACGACAGTGTCAAAGGAAATCTGACAATGACTCTTCATGATGTCCGCTTAGACGAAGCACTGCAAGCCATTGCTGACAGCCAGGGACTCTACTATGATGCTTCCGGACCGATTCGGACCATGACGAGTCACCGCGGTCAGGACGGGGGCAAGAATTTCCATACTTGGCAGCTCCGTTATGCGGATCCGGAAACTTTGAAAAAAGCCGTCCAGGCCGCTGTGCCTGAAGCGGATGTACGCTGTCATGAGGACACGAATACCCTTGTCGTCGGCGGTACAGCCCAGACGCAGGCGGCTGTCCAGTCCCTGGTCCGGCGCCTTGATGTGCCGTCTCGGCAAGTCGACGTCTGCGTGGAAGTCGCTTCTGTCGACGACAGCCTTTTGAAGCAGACCGGCGTCGAATGGAACTGGTCCACTGTTGAAGGTGGAGCGGATCACGAAGTCTTTTCCTTAGCCGGTACAATCCATGCCCTGGAAGAAAAAGGGAAGGCCCGCATCCTGGCCTCACCGCATATGGTGGCCAGCAACGGCAGGAAAGCGCACATCCTCATCGGTGATAAGGTCCCTGTCCAGACGGAGCATCTTTCCGGCAAAGAAACGGCCGTTAGTACCACCTACGAAGAGGCCGGTATCAAATTGACCTACACTCCCCAAATCCATCCGGATAACTCCGTGACGGCAGCGATTTTTGCCGAAGTGAGTACACCCATTTTTGTCCCGGAAATGAAGGCCTACCGTATTGCCACGCGCCAGGCCCGGACGGTGGTCCATCTGCGCGACGGTGAGCCTCTGGTGATTGGCGGTCTGATCCGCCGCGAAGAGATTGAGCATTTTCGCCGCGTGCCCTTGTTGGCGGATTTGCCGTTACTGGGAAAATTGTTCCGTTATCACTATTGTTCGCATAAAAACACGGAGATTGTCCTGGTCCTCAAGTCTCACGTTTTACTTTAATCGTAAGACGTTTTACGGGATTTTCTTTTGATTTTTTTGTTGGATTTTCCTTGACTTTATTTTATTTTCCTGTATAATTCTACTCAACAACAGATTTCCTGATAAAAGTGATGAGGGAAAAAAGTAGTGTCTTTGAGCTTTTCAGAGAGTCTCCGGCTGGTGTGAGGGGACAGGGGAGAGGGCATGAAGTTCATTCCTGAACTGTACGGCTGAACGTGAGTAGGCTGTACCGGGTTAGCCTCCGTTAGACACGGCCATGAGTTGATCGATTCGAGATAATTAGGGTGGTACCGCGGAACTTTCCGTCCCTGGAGTACCACCCTTTTTTTATCCTTCTGTCGATAAATTGGGTGGTACCGCGACCGAGTCGTCCCTTTTCTGGGGCGGCTTTTTTTTTTTCGGGAAATGATTTCAGAGAGGAGATTTTTTACATGGGAACAACAGGGATTCAAGTCTTCATCATCATTATGTACATTGGCGTTCTCTTCGGCATCAGCTGGTATGTTAAGCGCCGCGCCGCTTCGTCGGCAGAAGATTATGTCTTGGCCGGCCGCAAGCTGACGACGCCGCTGATCATGGTCTCCATCGTCGGCCTGGCTGTCGGCGGGGCTTCGACTATCGGTGTTGCCGAACAGGCCTATAAGGTCGGCATTTCCGCCGGCTGGTATACGGCCGCCTGGGGGATCGGTGCCATCGTCATGGGTCTGACGGTCGCTAAGAAATACCGCCAGCTCCACATCACGACGGTACCGGAACTGTTGGAACGCTATTATGACCGCCGCAGCATGGTCGCCGGCATTGGCTGCCAGGTCCTGGTACAGCTGGTCATCATGAGCCTCCAGTACGTCGCTGGCGGCGCTATCCTTTCGGCCCTGATGCCGAACATCTTCACGCCGGTCACGGGCATGCTCACCAGTGCCGTCGTCTTCATCGGCATTACGCTCATCGGCGGTATGTGGTCGGCGAGCCAGTCCAATGTCCTTAACGTCACGCTCCAGTACATCGGTATTACGGTCGCTGCCTTCCTCATCCTGGGTATGGCCGGCGGCATCGACGTCGTCGCCATCCAGGCACCGTCCATTACGTCCCTTGATTTCATTTCCGGTGTCGGTCCTATGACCATCATCACCTGGATTGTCGTCCTGATTACGGTTAATCTTTCTTTGCAGGCCATCATCCAGATTTCCCTTGGCGCCAAAGACGTCAAGACGGCCCGCCGCGGCTTTATCATCGGCG
>URLP01000147.1 GCA_900548635.1 uncultured Megasphaera sp. | reverse complement strand
GCCCGTCGGCATCACGGCCGTCGAAGGCATCTTCGACGAAGGGGAGATCGTCAGCGTCGTCTACGATGGCCTGACCATCGCCAAGGGCATCAGCAACTACAGCAGCGTCAACATCAATGCCATCAAGGGCCTCCAGTCCGCGGACATTCCCAAGGTCCTCGGCCACAACGGCATTTATGAGGAAGTCATCCACCGCGACAATCTCGTCGCTATGTATTAAAAGGGGGTATGTTCCATGATATCCGAAGTATTCCGCAAAGGTCGCGACGCCAAGGAAGCCTCGTACGCGTTGGCAGGCCTTTCGACAGAAGATAAGAACCGGGCCCTGGCGGCTATTGCCGACGGCCTCCTGGCCCATGAAGACGAGATCCTGGCGGCCAACGCCGTCGATCTGCAGCGGGCCAAAGAAAAGGGGATGGCGCCGGCTATGGTCGACCGCCTGACCCTGACGAAGGAACGCATCGCCGCCATGGCCGAAGGCGTGCGCCAGGTCATCGATCTGCCGGATCCGGCCGGCGTCCTCTTAAAGGAATGGGACCGCCCGAACGGCCTGCACATCCGCCAGGTCAGCGTGCCCCTCGGCGTCATCGCCATCATCTATGAATCCCGGCCCAACGTCACCGTCGATGCTGCCGTCCTCTGCGTCAAAGCGGGCAACGCCTGCGTCCTGCGCGGCGGCAGCGAAGCCATCGCCTCCAACACGGCCCTGACGAAAGTCATCCGCGAAGGCCTGGAAAAAGCCGGCCTTCCTGCCGACGCCGTGAACCTCATCGAGAATACGGACCGAGCTCTGGTCAAAGAACTTCTGACATTGCGCCGCTACATCGATTTGGCCATTCCCCGCGGCGGTGCCGGTCTGATCCGCATGGTCGTCGACACGGCTACCGTGCCCTGCATCGAAACGGGGAGCGGCGTCTGCCACGTCTACGTCGATAAGGATGCGGACCTCGAGATGGCCGTGCGCATCGTCGAAAACGCCAAAGTCTCGCGGCCGTCGACGTGTAATGCCATGGAAACGCTCCTCGTCCACCGCGACGTGGCCAAGGATTTCCTCAAAAAACTGGCGCCGCTCATGAAGAAAGACAAGGTCGAGCTGCGCGGCGACGGCGAAGCGCAGGCCTGCAGTGCCATGAAGGCGGCTGACGATGACGACTGGGCGACGGAATACAACGCCCTCATCATGTCCGTGAAGGTCGTCGGTTCCCTCCAGGAAGCGCTGGACCACATCCGCCGCTTCAGCACGCACCACTCGGAAGCGATCATTACGGAAAACAAAGAGACAGCTGCCGCCTTCCAGGCGGCTGTCGATTCGGCAGCAGTCTACGTCAACGCCTCGACGCGCTTTACCGATGGCTTTGAATTCGGCTTCGGTGCCGAAATCGGCATCAGCACGCAGAAGCTGCACGTCCGCGGCCCGATGGGACTGGAAGCCCTCGTTTCCTATAAATACCTCGTCGACGGCGACGGCCAGATCCGCTGATGCGGCATCTCATCCGGGGCTGCCTCAGGACCCTGCGCCAGTACGCGGCCTCGCCGAAGACGCAGTTCGAATACCGGCATTACGCCAAATTTTTATTGCTTTACGCGTTAGCAGTAGCTATCGCCTGGGGAGGAATCTATTTGTATCATGGAAATCACTAGGCTGGGCATCATGGGAGGGACCTTCAATCCCATCCATCTGGGCCATCTCATGATTGCCGAAGAAGCGCGCCAGACCTTTCATTTGGACAAGGTCCTCTTCGTGCCGTCGTACATTACGCCCAACAAGAACGTCAACGGTGCGACAGCGGAGCAGCGCCTGGCCATGGTGCGCCTGGCTACGGCTGACAATCCTCATTTTGCAGTCAGTGACATGGAGATGCGCCGCAAGGGCAACTCCTATACGGTCGATACGCTGCGCTTTTTGAAGAAGCTCTACGGACCGTCGTATATCTTGTATTTTATATCCGGAACGGACACGATCCACGACCTGCACAACTGGAAAGAACCGGAAGAAATCCTTAAAATCTGCCAGTTCGTCGGTGCCACCCGGCCCGACGGCTCAGAAGAAATCGACAGCATCATCGCCTCTTTCGGGGAGCTCGGCAAACACATCCTCAAGCTTCCCGTACCGACGATGGAAATCTCGTCGACAGAACTGCGCCGCCGCATCCGCCTGGGCCTGTCCGTCCGCTATATGATACCGCCGGCTGTGGCCGAATACATCAGAAAAAATGGAGTATATCAATGTACAACGAAGAATTCAAAGACACGATCAAAAGGGATTTAAAAGAAACCCTGTCTTCTCATCGCTATACCCATGTACTGGGTGTAGCAGCAGCCGCCCGCGAGCTGGCCGAACGCTACGGCTGGGGGGGATACGGCCGAAGTCGCAGGCCTTCTGCACGATGCGGCCAAACAGCTGCCGCTGGAAGAAATGCGCGAGCTTGCGGAAAAATCCTTCCCCCATCTGGCTGCGCCGATCCTCGCCAACGGCGGCCTTCTGCACGGTTACGCCGCCGTGACGATTGCTAAAGAACGCTATCAGATCAGCGATACGGACCTTTTGGCTGCCGTTGCCCACCATACGACGGGAGCGGAACAGATGAGCACTTTGGAAAAAATCATTTTCCTTGCCGATTATATCGAAGTGAACCGCGACTTTGACGGCGTCGAAGACCTGCGCAAAGCGGCGAAGAAAAATCTCGACGAAGCCGTCCTGCTCGGCTATGACTCGACGATCCGCCATCTCCTCGACCAGGGGAAACCGATTTTCGTCGGCACCGTCGTCAACCGCAACGCCCAGATCGACGTCCTCCGTGCCGCAGATAGGAAGGCCTAGCGGATGACACAGGAAAAACGAAGAAAAATACTCTACCGCATCCTGGCCGTCGTCGCGGCCGTCGCCGTCTGCCTTGCGGCCCGCTCGCTCTATCTGCATTACTACAATGTTAAAGAAGCGCCGATCCAGCCGGAACCGGCAGTGCCGAGCCAGCAGACGGACAACAGCGGCGATACGAATTTCATCCAGACCAGCGCTGACAAGCCTCTCTACGTCCTCCTCCTGGGCGTCGACGGCGGCAATCCTCAGCAGGCGAACTTCGTCGGCGTCGCCGCCATTAACCGGACCAAGAAGCACGTCGACGTCATCATGCTGCCGGACAATACGAAAATCGAAGGGCGCAAGGAAAAGGGCATCCAGGAACTGCAGGATGTCTACAGTGAAGGCGGCATGAGCCTCGTGCGGGCCGTCGTCGAAGACATTTTCCACATCCCCATCCCGTACTATGCCGTCTTTACGGCCGATACCTTTGCGCACATGGTCAACATCAGCGGCGGCGTGCCGATTTACGTAGAAAAGAATATGTACCACGGCGACGAAGCGACGGGCCAGACCGACATCAACCTCTTCCAGGGCTATCAGAACCTGACGGGCAAGGAAGCGGCCGACTATATGCGCTACATCGACAGCGACGGCTATCTCTCGCGGACGCAGCGCCAGGAACGGCTCATCAAGAACTTCTATGAAGACCGGCAGGACTGCTTCGGCGTGACCAATGCCTTCTTCATGTACCGCGCCTGGCATGACGTCGATTCCAACATCACGGCCAAGGAAATGGCCCAGCTGGCCTTTGACTTCCGCGGCGTGACGGCGGACAATATCGACTTCTACATCCTGCCCGGCGAAATGGCCATGAGCGGCAAAAAGAACGGCGATTTTAAATACTACTGGACCTACGACCCCGTAGAAGTCCAGAAAGTCATCGGCCGCACGAACAACGCCATCTCCACGGCACCGGAACCGGAAGGATAGGCGCCTGGCGGCGCCGCGGTCCGCCATCGATGAACGATGAACGACCAACGACCTGAGTCCACCTTGTTTTATATCGTGGGAATAGAGAAATCCTGCGTACGGAAGAATTGTAGGGGCTCACATGTGGCGAGCCCGCTGAGTCCACCATGTTTTATATCGTGGGAATAGAGAAATCCTGCGTACGGAAGAATTGTAGGGGCTC
>URLP01000146.1 GCA_900548635.1 uncultured Megasphaera sp. | reverse complement strand
TTCTTCGACCATGCGGCGGCAGTCGTCGTCAGAAGCTACATCGCCCTGGATATAGAGCGTCCGTTCCGGCGCCCCCAGTACATGGAGGGCGGCCTCCCCTTTTTCGGCATGGCGGCCGCTGACGGCGACGTTCCAGCCCCGCGCTAAGAGGACGGCCGCTGCAGCCAGGCCGATGCCCGACGTGCCGCCGCTGATAAGTACAGTATCCATCATACACCTCCTAGACGATACCGAAATAGGACAAACCCAATTTACCGATGAGGGCAACCGTCACGGCCAGCATGACCAGGCGGACGAAACCCGTGCCGCGGCGGATGGCCAGGCGTGAGCCGAAATAGGCGCCGGCAAAGATGCAGACGGCCATGGCGACGCCGTAGACATAAAGGATCTTGCCCGAAGCGACGAGGAGGACGAAGGCCGTAAGATTGCTCATCAAATTGAGGATCTTCGCGTTGCCTGCTGCCGTGACGAAGTCAAAGCCAAGCGCCGCAAAGCCGATGATCAGGAAAGTGCCCGTACCGGGTCCGATGAAGCCGTCGTAAAAGCCGATGCCCAGGGCCATAGCCGCAGCCGCCAAGAGCTTGCCCTTTGTCGCACCGCAGTACGTACTGACGGCACCAAGGCGGCGCTGGGTAAAGACGATGACCGCCGCTGCGATAAGGGCGATGATGATGATTGGCTGGAGCCACTCCGAACTCAGATGGAGCATGACCAGGCAGCCGATGACGGCACCGATGAAGGTGCAGGGCAGGATTTTCTTCAAAAGGTCCTGATTGATCTTACCGGCCCTCCAGAACTGCCAGGCGCTCATGACGGCACCAAAGGTCGCCGAGAACTTATTCGTCCCTACAGCCAGATGCGGCGGAGGACCGGCAGCGAAACGAGCCCGCCGCCGCCGGCAATGGAATCGACGAAACCGGCCAAAAAGCCGCCGCCCATGATGAAGAGCAGCAGCGAAAGGGAAAGGGTCGTATGAAAGAGTTGGAATTCCATAAAATGCGTTTGTCTCCTTTGCGAAAAAAACTCCTCAAGCTTCGCCAGGCGAACGAGAGGAGGATTTCTCAATGTTCATAGATTAAATGGGCCGGTGCCTTCGCAGCCTGCGGCTGCAGGAGGCGGACGATGGTCTGGCCGATGATGCGCGCGCCGTCACGATGGCAGTCGAGGCTGGCTTCGGACATGGCGACGAGCTTGTCGGGATGCGTCAAAAGATCCGTCACGACGGAAACGAGGTCGTTTTCCTCTTTGACCCAGCGGGCGCAGCCTTTGGACTGCATATACGTCGCATTGGCTTCTTCCTGACCGGGGATGGGACTGTAGAGAACCATCGGCACCTGGACGGCCGTCGCTTCTGTACAGGTCAGGGCACCGGGTTTGGTGACCAGCAGCGAGGCCTGCCGCATCAGGGCCGGAATCTGATTGGTATACCCCAGGACGTGGACGTCATGATGCAGTTCACTGCGCATCTTCGACAGTTCATCGTAGAGATCGGCGTTATAGCCGGTGACGACGGTGAAGCTGTCCACGCATTCCAGCCGGTCCAGGAGCGCCAGGGACTGCTTGATGGAACCCATGCCCAGGCCGCCGCCCATAATGAGGACATTCTTATTGGCCCCATGGGCTGCATCCCAATGCCAGCGTTCCTGATTGAAGGCCTTGCGTACAGGGATGCCCGAGACGATGACCTTCTTTTCTTCGATGCCCTGCTCTACGAGGAGATCTTTGATCGGCGAGGCCGCAACGCAGTAGGCATCCATCTGCGGATAGACCCAGAGCTGATGGATGGCAAAATCCGTGATAACGCCGACCAGGGGAATGTCGAGGCGGTGCTGGCGCTTGAGGAGCGCCGCTCCCGCCGGAAAAGGATGCGTAAAAACGAGGATATCCGGCTTCTTTTCAGCCAATACCCTGAGCATCCGCCGCTTGAGGCCCCAGGCGATGAGCGTCTTGACGACGAGTCCCTTCTTGTAGCCCTGCGACGAATAGTACATCAAATCGTAGAGCATGGGAAAGACATCGAGGATCTTTATATACGTTTCCTTGACGATGTTGTCGATGGACAGGACATCATTGGACAGGAAATCCAGATGTTCGACATCGCACTCTTCAGGAATGGTCCTGACGTATTCTTCTATTGCCCGTGCAGCCTGTGTATGCCCCGTACCGATCGATGCGGACAGGATCAGGACTTTCTTCTTTGTCATGCATGATACCCTCTTTTATAAACGGCATTAGTCTAGTAGCTTACACTACTATGGTACGACAAAATGGCAGAAAAGAAAAGAGTCTGCCGTAAGTTTCCTCTCGTTCGCACAGACTCTTTTTCTTCCTAGTTTAAAGTTTTTGTCCTACTTATTTGTTGTTGACCAAATCTTTGAGCTGTTTGCCAGCTTTGAAAGCCGGAGTCTTGGAAGCTTCAATCTGGATCGGTTCGTTGTTGCGCGGGTTGCGGCCTTCACGGGCTTTGCGCTGACGGACTTCAAACGTGCCGAAGCCGATGATCTGGATTTTATCGCCCTGGGCGAGGCCTTCGCTGATGACGTTGAAAACAGCTTTTACAGCTTTTTCAGCATCTTTTTTGGTAATTTCTGCTTCCGTTGCTACTTTGGCAATTAATTCTGTTTTGTTCATGTTACTAGGTCCTCCTTTGATTCGCTGTACGGTGTCATGCTAACGTCCTGTATTTCCCTGCCGTTCTATCGCCTTGGCTTCCTGCCAGAACGAGTCGAGCTCATCGAGGGAAAAAGCCTGCCACGGACGGCCCGACTGGCGGACGCGGTCCTCTACGTGAGCAAAGCGACGGCGGAATTTACAGTTAGCCCGGTGCAGCGCACATTCCGGCTCTATATGATAGTGTCGGCATAAATTTGCAAAAACAAACAGGACATCCCCAGCCTCTTCTTCGGCATGGACGGGATCGCCCTCAGTAAGGGCCTGGCGGAACTCATCCCATTCTTCATGAAACTTATCCCAGACACCTTCGTCATCAGGCCAGTCAAAGCCTGTCTTCGCTGCTTTCTCCTGAAGTTTGTCCGCTGCCAGGAGCGACGGCAGGCCGCTGACGACGCCGTCCAGCAGGTGAGCATGCTGCTGGCGCTGTTCGCCTTGCTTTAATCTATCCCAGTTTAACATACTCGTACCTATGTTTTCAAGGCTTTTTTGGCTAAAAACGTAGGGATGGCGCCGAATCATCTTCTTTGTGACGTCTTTGACGACATCCTGAGCCGAAAAAAGGCCCTTTTCCTGGGCGATGCGGGCGTGGATGGCGACCTGGTAGAGGATATCCCCCAGTTCCTCCCGGATACCCGCGATATCGTGACTGTCGATGGCGTCGAGCATCTCATAGACCTCTTCTAAAAGATAGCGGCGCAGCGTGCGGTGTGTCTGGGCCCGGTCCCAGGGGCAGCCGTCTTCGCGGCGCAAGCGGGCCGTGACGTCCGTCAGGGGCGTGATATCGAAGGGCATGCGTTCCGCTTCCTCCCCTTCACGCTGCCGGGCATCGTCAATCATGCGGCAGACGGCACGGGCCATCTCCGGTCCGCCCGGCACGGTATGGACGACGGCGTGGAGCCGGCTTTCCCGCAGCAGGAGTTCGACGACGGGCGCATAAGTCTCGGCAAAGGACTTCCCGTCCCGGCCGTAACTTTCCAGTGGCCTGTCATCCGTCCCCAGGGCAATGATTTTGATTTCCATAGAGTCTTCCCTCACTTTCTAAGCTTTGGCCTACATTATACCACGGCCGCCGTCATTTGTCGCTTCCGGCTGCCCGCTGCAGGGCACGGCGCAGGTAAGGGCTGTACGAGCCCTGCAGGGGCGCCTGCGGGCCGTCAGAGGCGACGCTGACGATGTCTTCGAGGATGCGCCGCCGGCTCGGCGTGAATTCACTCTTCCTGCCGGCCAGGCCCTCCAGATGGCGAAGCGTGAAGCGGGCTCTTTCATAATCTTCCTTGACGATGAGCCAGCGCACCTGGAAGAGGGCCTGGACATCGCGGTGGAAGACGCGCAGGCCGCCGC
>URLP01000145.1 GCA_900548635.1 uncultured Megasphaera sp. | reverse complement strand
CGGAAGAATTGTAGGGGCTCGCATGTGGCGAGCCCGCTGAGTCCACCTTGTTTTATATAATAGAGAGTATAGGAGAAATACATGCCAATTACGATGAAAGCAGCGAAAGCTGAAGAACCAAAAGAACTGAAGAGTTATGAAATTGCCTGCAAGGCCGCAGACGACAAGAAGGCCTGGGACATCGTCACCCTCGATATGAGCGCTTCGTCCCTGATGGCCGATTATTTCGTCATCTGCAGTGCCCGCAACAACCGGCAGTCCCAGAGTATTGCCGACAATATCGAAGAACAGATGGAAAAGCACGGCTATGACGTGCGCCACGTCGAAGGCTACCGCGAAGGCAAGTGGATCCTCATCGACGCCGGCGAAGTCATTGCCCACGTCTTTGTCGAACAGGACCGTCAGTATTACGACCTGGAAAACTTGTGGTGCGACGCACCGCGCATTGCCTACGAAGGTGAATAAGATGATAACACTACAGGAAAACAGTATTGCTACGCTGGAAGTCCTGCGCGAGAGCGACATGGGCGTCTTTTTGAACGGCGGCACGGGCAATACGAACGACGATATTTTGCTCCATAAGAACCAGCAGACCGGCGAGGTGAAAGTCGGCGACAAGGTCACGGTCTTCTTGTACCATGACCCGTCGGGCCGCCTGACGGCCTCCATGCGCCTGCCGAAGATCAAAGTCGGCCAGATCGGCTACGCGCCGGTCATCAACACGACGCGCTTCGGCGCCTTCGTCGACGTCGGCACGGAACGGGGTATCTTCATGCCCTTTGCCGAAATGAAGGGCCGCCCGAAAGAAGGGGAATACGTCTGGGTCAAGCTCTATGAAGACAAGTCCCACCGCCTGGCCGTCTCCATGGAAGTCGAAGATGAAATGCGCCGTGCCTCCCGGGCTGCGACGGACGCCAAAGTCGGCGACTGGGTCGAAGGGGCGGTCTACAACATGACCGACCAGGGCGCCTACCTGATGACGCGCGAACGCTGGATCGCCTTTTTGCACCGCAGCGAATTCAACGGCCCCATCCTCATCGGCCAGATGATCAAAGGCCGCATCACGTACCTGCGCGAAGACGGGCGCATCAACATTTCCCTGCGCCAGACCAAGGAAAAGGCCATCAGCCCCGATGCCGAAAAGATCCTCGAATTCCTCAAGCAGCGCAAGGGCAAGATGCCCTACGGTGACAAAACGGCACCGGCCGTCATCAAAGCCAAATTCGGCCTCAGCAAAGCCGCCTTCAAACGCGCCTTAGGCCACCTGATGAAAGAACACAAAATCCACCAGGACGAAGGCTGGACGTATTTAGACGAATAAATTCGTCGTTTGCCGTTTGCCGTAATAAACAGCTGCAGGCCGTAGCCGATGTAGGGACTCGCACGTGCCTTTCTGGCCCAGAAGGTGCCGACCAACGGAAGGCATAGGCTGGCTGCCAGAACGGACAACAGAAGCAGCGAGCCCGCGCGAATCCTGTAGATAACCTGATACGGCATTTATGCGAAGTTTCGGCAAACGAACCACAAAAGGAGCTGTCTTTTACGACAGCTCCTTTTCTAGTAGACAGAAAAAAACAAATCTGTCCTATTTACAAAGCGCAGGGATTCTCCTAAAATAGAGTACAGATTAATCATAACCATACATTGGCCAATGTGTGAAAATCTATATCCGTGAGGGGGATTTCACATGTTATCATCATCTACTATGGAAAACAAGCAGCCTGTTTCGGCAGGCAGTCTCTGTTATGCGGCTGTTTTGACGGCCTTGGTCTTTGTCCTGACTTTTGTGCCGAAGATCCCGATTCCGCTGGGCTATGCCCATCTGGGCGACGCCATCATCTTCGCGTCGGTCCTCTTCAGTACGCGGCGCCAGGCGGCCCTGGCAGCCTCCATCGGTTCGGCTCTGTCGGATTTCATCGGCGGCTTTCCGATTTGGATCATCCCGACGCTGATCATCAAGTACGTCATGGTCGAAGCCGTCTTCTACACGGTCCGTCCCGACAAGCATCCCTGGAAGCTGGGCTCGGTCCGCGTTTTCCTCGGCTTTTTGCTCTCTGCGGCCTGGATGGTCGTCTCCTATACCGTTTCGGGCAGCCTGCTCTACGGCAGCTGGGCCGTCGGCATCCCCATGGTGCCGGGCCTCATCGGTGAAGGCGTGGTCAATATGATTGCCGCCTATGCCCTGGCAGCGTGCCTGGTCAAAGCCAAGTTCCATGGTTATGGTTACAACCATAATAAATAAGGAATGATTTTTCATGCATCAGAAGAAATTAGCCCTCGTCAATGATGTGACCGGCTACGGCCGCTGCAGCATTGCCGTGGCCCTGCCCATCGTTTCGGCCCTGAAAGTTCAGGGCTGCGTCCTGCCGACGGCTATCCTTTCGGTCCACACGGGCTTTCACGACTATTACCTCGATGACTATACGGATCACATGACGCCGTATATTGAAAGCTGGAAGAAAAACGATCTCACCTTTGACGGCATCAGTACGGGCTTCCTCGGCTCGGCCCGGCAGATCGGCATCGTCCTCGATTTCCTGCGCGATTTCAAGGGACCTGAGACGCTGGCCATCATCGACCCCGTCATGGGCGACAATGGAGAGTGTTACCCGTCGTATACGGAAGAAATGTGCCGGGAAATGCGGCGCCTCCTGGCCTATGCCGACGTGCTCACGCCGAATCTGACGGAAGCCTGCAAGCTCCTCGACATCCCGTACTGCGGCGGACAATCATTGACGGATGCTGATTTCGAAAAGATGGCCCGCGCCCTGGCAGAAAAGGGACCGTCAGGCGTCGTCCTGACGGGTATCCACGAAGGGCCGTATATCTGCAATTTCATCTATGACCGTGGCAGGACGAGCTGGGTCAAGGCCCTGAAAGTCGGTCACGACCGCAGCGGCACAGGCGACGTCTTCGCTGCCGTCGTCGCGGCTTCCGTCGTCCGCGGCGAAAGCCTGGAAGCAGCTGTTCAGAAGGCGTCGGATTTCATCTGCAAAGTCATGGAATACACAGAACAGCTCGACCTGCCGCACAACGCAGGCCTGGCTTTTGAAGAATACCTGACGGAATTGAGATAGGGGGAGAATAATCATGATCGTTTATACTGTAGTAGGGCAAGGACAATATGTTGATTTAGCCGATGGCTTGAAGTTGAAGAAGGAAGACAAGTGGAGCATTTACGTCAATCTGACGAACCGCTGCACCTGTTCCTGTACGTTCTGTCTCCGTTCGATGAAGAAGATGGCCGAAAATGAAACGCTCTGGCTGAAGAAAGAACCGACGGTTGACGAAGTCAAGGCCGAACTCGATGCAGCCCCGTGGGACCACATCAATGAAGTCGTCTTCTGCGGCTTCGGCGAACCGACAGAACGCCTGGAAGATTTGAAGGTCCTCCTGAAATACGTCAAGGAAACCCATCCCGGCATCAAGACGCGCCTCAACACGAACGGCCTTTCGGACCTGGCCTACGGCCGCGATACGGCAGCGGATTTCGGCGGCGGCATCCTGGACACGATTTCCATCAGCATGAACGCGTCCAACAAGGAACGCTACCTGGAACTGACGCGCAGCAAATTCGGCATGCCGTCCTACGACGCCATGCTGAAATTCGCCGTGGACTGTAAGAAATACGTACCCAACGTCGTCCTCACCGTCGTCGACCACGTCGAAGACAGCGAAGAAATCAAGAAATGCCGCGCCATCTGTGACAAGTTAGGCCTCCACCTGCGCGTCCGCGTCTACGAAGATAAGTAGGGGAGAGGGGAGATTCTCTCCGTACGCAGGCCTGTGTTTTTGTAAAATTTAAACTTTCCACATCAAACATCAAACCCGCAACATCAAACAATAAAGGAAAGGGGATTGTGCATGATGGCAGAAGCCTTTGTGCGACAATCCCTTTTTGTCCGATTGAAATTTTTATCGCAATTTCGTCAGAAGACTCCTTCCTCTTAGGTTGGAGATGAATGGCGAGTCTGTGGTATAATATTAGTAGCAGTTAGACTTCTGCGTGAACAAAAAAGTATTTTCAATCAACGGCCTTTGAGCCGTTTTCGGAAGAGCACTCTC
>URLP01000144.1 GCA_900548635.1 uncultured Megasphaera sp. | reverse complement strand
GGGCTTGTCGCTTAATGCGACAGCCCCTTTTTTCTCACCGTTGCGCTGATGATGAATAGTATCAGTCCGGCTGCGAGGAAGACGTATTTCATTCCGAAAATGGTGGCGATGAGGCCGCCCAGGAGCGGCCCGGTCATAGCGCCGACTTGCTGGGCCGAGAAGAGGAGCCCGAAGACGCGCCCTTTCAGGGAGGCGCTGGTATTTTCGGCCAGGATGGCATTGATTGACGGGAAGATGCCCGAGAAGAAGAGACCTACGGCGAACTGGCTGGCCGCAAAGGCGTAGAGCGTATCCGGCAGGGCCTGGAGGAGAAAGAAGATACCTGCCAGGATGAGGGAGAGGCGCAGGGCCCTGAAGAAGCCGTGGTGCTGACCGAAGCGGCCCCAAAGCGGTGCCGTGACGGCGCTGGAGAAGCCGCCCAGGGAGAAGATGAGGCCCGAAATGAAGACGAGGTTGTCGATATTGCCGGCGAGCTGGGTAATATACGTTGTCAGGATCGGCTGGACGATGAGGATGACGACCTGGACCAGGGCCGAGGCGACGAGCATCAGGCGGATGACAGGGATTTTCCAGAGGTTGACTTTTTCTCCTTCTGTAGCAGCAGCCGGACTGTCTTTTTCTTCTTTCACAGGCGGTTCCTTGATGAAGAAGAGGAGGACCAGGAAGTTGAGGAAAAGGGCACCGGCAGCGAGGAAGAAGGACATGCGCATGCCGAAGGCTTCGGCCAGAAAACCGCCGAAGAGAGGGCCGACGATACCGCCGGCTGTCAGGCCGCCCTGCATGATGCCCAGACTGATGCCGAGTTTCTGAGGCGGTGCATAAAGCGTCATGATGGCCAGTTCCATCGGCCAGAGGCCGGCAGCGAAGCCCTGGAACATGCGCATGAAGGTCAGCTGCAGGGGGGATGTGACGATGCCGCCGAGGAAGTAGCTGATCGAGAGGAGCAGGCTGGCACGGAGGGCCATCATGCGCTTGCCGCGCGTATCAGCCATGCGGCCCCAAATCGGTGCCATAATAGCGCTGACCAGGAAGGTCGAAGAAAAGACGATGCCTGACCAGAGATTGACGGACGCTGCCGTGACGCCCAGTTCCCGCGTCAGGTACATAGGCAGGAAAGGGACGAGCATCGTATAGCTCGCCGACATGAAGACGACATTGCAGGTCAGGATGGCCAGACATAATTTCCAGTTCACAAGCATCACCTTTCTCGGAATAATAATTAGGTTACTAATCTAATATTATACGCCCTCGAAAAGGGGATTACAACTTGTCAGCACCGGGCCTGCGCCTTATAATGAAATAGTTATATGATTTGGAAAGGAAGGAACCTGAATTGGCCGTTTACCTTGCAAAGCGCATCCTCGGCGCCTGTGTCGTCCTCTGGGCGATCATTACCATTACTTTTGGCCTCATGCATGCCATCCCGGGCGGTCCTTTTACGGCAGAAAAGAAACTGCCGCCGGCCGTCATGGCGACGGTTGAAGCCCGCTATCATCTCGATGAGCCCCTGTGGTCCCAATATACGGACTACGTCCGCCACGCCGCTGTCCTCGACTTGGGACCGTCGTATAAATATCCCGGCAAGACTGTCAACGACATCATCGCTGAAACCTTCCCCGTCTCGGCAGAGCTCGGGCTGATCAGCCTTTTTCTGGCCATTGCTGTCGGCGTCCTGGCCGGTATGGCGGCGGCCTGGTACAAAAATAAATGGATTGACTATCTCCTGATGATCGGCGCCACTTTGGGTATCTCTGTACCCAGCTTCATCATGGCGGCTGTCCTCATCCAGCTCTTTGCCTTTACCTGGCCCGTCCTGCCGGCAGCGCTCTGGAAGGGACCGGCCTACGTCATCCTGCCGGCCCTGGCCCTGGCGGCGCAGCCGACGGCCTTCATCATGCGCCTGACCCGTTCGAGCCTCCTCGATGCCCTGGGGCAGGATTATATCCGCACGGCCCGTTCGCGGGGCATCGGTACGCGTTCCCTCATTTGCCGCCACGCCCTGCGCAATGCCCTTTTGCCGGTCGTCAGCTATATCGGCCCCCTGGCAGCGGCGCTCCTGACGGGCAGTTTCATCGTCGAAACGATTTTTGCTATCCCCGGCCTGGGACGCCATTTCGTCGCCAGTATCTACAACCGCGATTATACGGTCATTTTGGGCATTACGATTTTTTACAGTTTTCTGATTATGTTCATGAATCTGCTCATTGACGTCATTTATCCGCTCCTGGACCCGCGGATCACCGTCGGCAGCAGGAAGGAGGATTGACGATGGATTTTACACCGCTTACGGCGGCGGACCGGACGGAAGCGTACGTACCGCCGCAGACCCTGCGCGACCGGAGCTGGCGCCAGATGAAGAAGAACCGCCTCGCCCTCTGGGGCCTGGCTATCGTCGTCATCATGAGTATCCTGGCCATCGTCGGTCCCTGGCTGGCACCGTATACCTATGCGGATCAGGACTTGACCGCCGCCAATGCCTGGCCCTCGGCGGCTCACTGGTTCGGCACGGATTCCCTGGGCCGCGACCTTTTGGTCCGCGTCCTCTACGGAGCGCGTATTTCCTTGTCCATCGGCCTCGTCGCCAGCCTGATCAATGTCTTCATCGGCGTCCTTTACGGCGGTATTGCCGGTCTCGTCGGCGGCCGCACGGACCAGATCATGATGCACATCGTCGATATCCTCTATTCGATTCCCATGCTCCTCTACGTCATTCTCCTGATGGTCGTCTTCAAACCGGGCCTGCTCAATATCTACCTGGCCCTGGGCATCGCCTACTGGCTGAACATGGCCCGCATCGTCCGCGGTCAGATTCTCAGCCTGAAGCAGCAGGAATACGTCATGGCTGCCCGCTCGTGCGGCACGTCGACGTGGCATATCCTCTGCCGCCATATGATTCCCAACTGTGTCGGGCCGATTATCGTCACCCTGACGCTCTCCATCCCGGACGCCATCTTTACGGAAGCCTTTTTGAGCTTCATCGGTCTCGGCGTCTCGGCACCGATGGCCAGCTGGGGCGTCCTCGCTTCGGAAGGTATCAACAGCATGCGTTCCTTCCCGTTCCAGCTCGTCTTCCCGGCCCTGGCCCTGTGCATTACCATGCTCGGCTTCATGTTCCTCGGCGACGGCCTGCGCGACGCCCTGGACCCGCAGAACCAGAAGGAGGGACGCTGATGCAAGCCTTATTAGATATCCGTCACTTGACGATTTCCTTCCATACCTACCGCGGCCTCTTGGAAGCCGTCCACGATGTCTCGCTGCACGTCAATCCCGGTGAAACTGTGGGCATCGTCGGTGAATCGGGCTGCGGCAAATCCGTTACCTCCCAGGCGGCGATGAAGCTCTTGCCGCAGGAGGCGGCGGAATATACAGCCGGTCAGATCCTCTGGGACGGCCGCGACGTCATCCCCTTGTCGGAAGGTCAGATGAATCATTTGCGCGGCCGCGAAATGGCCATGATCTTCCAGGACCCTATGACCTCCCTCAACCCGGTCCTGACCATTGGCAGTCAGCTCTGTGAAGGCATCGCCCTGCACCAGCACCTGGACCGCAGGGCCTGCGAGGCCCAGGCACTGGAACTTTTGAAGGCCGTCGGCCTGACATCGCCGGAAAAGCGGCTCCATCAGTATCCCCATGAACTGTCGGGCGGCATGCGCCAGCGCTGCCTCATCGCCATGGCCCTGTCCTGCTCGCCGCGTCTCCTCTTTGCCGACGAACCGACGACGGCCCTCGACGTGACGACGGAAGCCCAGGTCCTGGATGTATTGAAGCGCCTCCAGGAAGAACTGGGCATGGCGGTCATCCTCATTTCGCACAATCTCGGCGTCATCGCCCAGATGTGCCGCCGCATTTACGTCATGTACGCCGGCGTCATCGTCGAAGAAGGCTCGGCAGAAGATATTTTTTACCGGCCTGCCCATCCTTATACGAAGGGCCTCCTGGCCTCCCTGCCGGATCCGGCTGATAAAGACAAGGCCCTGACAGGGATTCCCGGACAGGCACCGGACCTCTTCCATATGCCGCAGGGCTGCCGCTTCTATCCGCGCTGCCCTCTGGCTATGAAAGCCTGCATGGCGGCCGTGCCGCCGCGGGGAGA
>URLP01000143.1 GCA_900548635.1 uncultured Megasphaera sp. | reverse complement strand
GCAGTGGATCCAGGCGGCGACGTCCGGTGCCGTATCGACCATGCGCGAGAGGCAGTTGAAGCGGCCGTGGCTGTCACTGACCAGGCCGACGCGGATTTTGCTCATGAGAGGGCCTCGACGAGCTTCTTCAAGGCTTTGCCGCGGTGGCTGATTTCATTTTTTTCGGCCATGGACATTTCCGCCATGGTCTTCCCCTTTTCCGGCACATAGAAGAGCGGATCGTAGCCGAAGCCGTTATGGCCGGCATAGAAATCGCGCAGGATGCCGTCACAGCTGCCTTCGGCCGTCACGCAGTGCCCGTCGGGCCAGATGAGGACGAGGGAGCAGATATAATGGACCGTCCGTTTTTCCGGCGGGAAAACGGAAAGGTCTTTGATCAGCTTCTGATTGTTCGCTTCATCGTCGCAGTCCGGACCGGCATAGCGGGCTGAATAGACGCCGGGCCGGCCGCCGAGGGCGTCGGCAGCGATGCCCGAATCATCGGCCAGGCACGGCAGGCCCGTGGCCTTCATGTAGTATTCCGCTTTAAGGCGGGCATTTTCGGCAAAGGTCTGCCCCGTTTCTTCCGGTTCCGCAATGTCCGCAACGACATCGTGGACGGAAACGGCTTCATAGCCTAATGGTTCGAGGATGCTCTTGAATTCCCGGATTTTTCCGGCATTATGCGTTGCCAATACGATTTTTTCTGCCACGCTGCTCTCTCCTTAGTCCTTCTTGCGGTTCTTGACAAACTGAGCGTAGTTCTTGATGACGACGATCGGCGTCTTCTGGGAGGCATTGCCGAAGGGGTTGTCGATGAGGATCTTGGCGATTTCCTTCGGGTTGAGACCTTTGCTGTGGCCGAGGACAGCGGAGCGCTTGAGGTCGTTGACGTCGGCGACGACGGCGCCGTAGCAGCCCATGCGCTGTTTGATCTTTTCAGCGACTTTGTCCGGTTCCGCCGGGCCGTAGACAATGCATTTATCGAAAGGCGGCATCGTGCCCGTGACGTCGTCCGTCAGAGATGCCTGGCGGCATTTGGCGTACCAGACGCCGTTCTTGCCTACGAGCTTGGCCAAAAAGCCGACGAAGAACCAGAACATCATCTTCCATTCGCCTTCGAGGTTCATGGCCGCCTGCATGCCGTAGAGGCTGGCCATACTGCCTTCACCGGGAACGAAGCGGCGCATGACGCGGGCCTGCCAGGACGGCGTCAGTTCTTCCGGGCGCGTGTAGCGGCGCTGGGTAATGGCGACGACGCTTTCTGCCGAGCAGACTAAGTCATCGGGGCCGACGATATCTTTCGCATATTCTTCAATGACGTCGACAATATCATCTTTATCCGTAAGGATTCTCGTTTTTACAGGTACTAATTCTAATTCTGCCATCTCGTTAAAACCTCCTAGTTCTGTTCCAATGCATGCTGTACTTCCGAAGCCTTCAAGGTGATGCGGGCTTTATGGATGTACCATTCACTGCGGGAAACGACCTGATATACCAAATCGATAGGCATGTCAGGGAAGGTCTTCAAGTCTTCGCGGATATTGCCGTCTTTGCTGACCAGGGCGATGGTGACGCGGATCACGCCTTTATCGCCAGGGTTGAAGATGACCGATTCCCAGTAGTTGTCATCGCGTTCAGCGGCTTTATTGGCCAGCTGGGAATGGACGATGACTTTGTCGTACTGTTCGCGCGGCAGCAGGGTGCGGGGATAGAAATCCATGATCGTCCCGAGCTGGCGGCCGGCATTGTGGAGCGGTACTTCCGTTTCAAAGACAGCCGTATCCTGCGTGATCTGCTTCAGGGCAAAAGGCTTGCGGCGGCGGGCTTCAATGACGAAGCGGGCATCGCCCTGACGCCAGGCAAAGAGGCGGAATAAGAGGTACAAGACGGCGACAATGCCGATGACGGCAATGACAACATTGAGTAAGACATAGAAAAACACGACACAGGACTCCTTTTGTATAATATTTTAATAACCATTAAGTGTGGGAAATATCTTCAGCATACATAGCTTGTAATTTTTTATAATCGGCCTCGTCGAGGCGGGCGACCCTGCCCGTATCCTTATGGGCAAAGACGTTCTGCGTCGTCCCTGTGGCCAGGAGACGGCCGTCCTCATGATTGACGATGCGGTAGGTAAAAACCATCTGTGCCCGCGTGAGCTTCGTCAGGCGCGTTTCGATGTCGATCGTATCCGCATAGTTGATGGGACTGATGTATTCACAGGAAACGCTCTTGATGGGATAGGCGATTCCATCGTCCAGGAGAGCGAACAAATCGATGCCGGCCTTTGCCAGGTATTCGCAGCGGCCGCATTCGAACCAGCGGATGTGATTGGAATGATGCGCGATGCCCATCATGTCCGTTTCATAGAAACGCACTTTCAAAGTGACAGTAACCATAAATCCATGACTCCTAACTATATACATACTATTTCATACACACTCATACTATTTTACGATGATGAACTATGTTTGTCAAAGGAATTATCCTTCAAAGGCTTCTACCATCATGCACAAGGGGCTGTCCGCTTAAAGCGACAGCCCCTCTAGTCATCAGATGCTCCGCAGGAAGGGAAACATGTGGCGTACTTTTTCCCGATGTTCCGGTTTGACGTAGGTCCCGGCCAGGCGCAGGGCCGCGGCGACGACGGCAGCGTCATCGAGCCAGCCGAAGCCTGTAAAGAAATCCGGCACGAAATCGAAGGGCAAAATGACATAGCCCAGGGCACCCATGAGTGCCAATTTAATGAACTTCGGCGTATCTTCATCCTGCATGCAGTAAAAAATCGTCAGGAGTTTCGGCAAAAAGTGGATTTTCTTCCCCGTTTTGCGAATGAACGTGACAAATTTACCAGGTGTGTAGAAGCGGGCAAAAAAGCGCAGTATTTTCCACATCGGCCTTCACCTTATTTCTTATCTTCCAAAGGGATCTTCGCATCTTCGACAGCGGCTTTCACCTTGTCTTCGACGGACATTTCTTCATCCTTGGCGGCAGCGGCTGCAGGTGCTGCGGCGTCTTCGGGCTGAGCCGTTTCTGCTGCCGTTTTTTCTGCGGCTGCGGTTTCGCCTTCTTTTACGTCTTCTGCTTCTTTTTCTTCGATGATTTCATCGACGAGATCATCGTGATGGCGCACAGAACGATAGATTTCTTCCCCTTTTTCCTTGACGTCCTGGATGCGGTCCTTGGCGGCGCCGCCCCATTTCTTCACGAAGTCGATGGTTTCATCGCCAAGGGGTACGTTCTTCAGGGGATTTTCCTTGAGCTTGTCGACTTGTTCACGAGCCTTGTCCTTCCATTCCCCCATCATTTCGATGTACGGGCCCATATCGGTCGGCATGCCGTCTTTCAACCAGCGCTGGGTAACGCGGCCCAGGCTGTACGTGATGCCGACGGCAACAGGGACCTGGATGGCGCTGAAGGGAATGATCGTCGTCAAAAGGCTGCCGGCAACGCGGCTGCCGACGGCACCGAGGAAGGCAATGAGTGCCCGTTCACTCAATTTGATGTCATAGACTCTGGCAATGCGGGCGACCAGATAGACTTCATTGGCCATCAGGGCGACCGTACCGACGAGCGGTGCAATGACGATGGCGCCGGCACGGGCAGCGGCCCAGCGGCAGAGCATTTCCACCTTCACGTCCTTGTCTTCTGTCGACTGTTCCATGGCTTTGACGACACTGGCGGCGGCATCTTCCGTCGACTGGGCTTGTGCCTTGAGGCCTGCCAGTTCTTCTTTCAGGGCTGCGATTTCAGCCTGCAGTTCTTCCACTGTCTTTGCTTCTTCTTTGTATACATCTTCTGCCATAACAAACACCCCATCCTTTCACATATTGAAACCTATATGCTATATTTTCCCATGTTTCTACCAGCTTGTCAAACCCCCGTCGACGGGAAGCGCCGCAGCGGTAATGAAGGACGCATCGTCGCTGAGGAGGAAGGCAATGGCCTTGGCGACTTCATCGGCCCGGGCCAGGCGGTACAGGGGATACTGCTCCTTCATGGCCTGGCGCGTCGTTTCCGGATGCTCCCGGAGCTGCGCCTCCAGGAGAGGCGTCTCGACGTCGCCAGGACAGACGCAGTTGACCCGGATCTGATGCGGTGCCGCTTCCAGGGCCAGGGATTTCGTAAAGGCCACAACAGCGCCCTTCGTCGCGCCGTAAATCGAGCAGGCGACATTGCCCTGAAGGCCAGCGTCGCTGCTGACGGTGACGATGCTGCCGGGCCGGCGGCGCAGGGGCG
>URLP01000142.1 GCA_900548635.1 uncultured Megasphaera sp. | reverse complement strand
GGGAGAAGAGGCGGCGGTCGTACTGACGGGCCTTCATCATCAAGGAGAAATAGGTCAGCTGCCAGGCCCGGTCGTCGATATCCAGACCGTAGAGGTTGTGTTCGAGGATGCTCTGAGCGGCTTCACGCGGCGTATAGCCCTGGGAATCGTAAATGTCCATCAAGACGTCGAAGGCATAGGCCAGGATATGGCCGCTGCCGGAGCAGCAGTCGATGAGGGATAAGTCTTCAGGCTGAAGTTTGGCGTAGTCAGCCTTGAGCGCATCCAGTTCGGCCGTGACAGACGCTTCCTGGGGCGCATCGGGAACGTAGTACTTCCACTTGGCCTGTAAGGCGTCATTGGGATGGCCAGCGAGCCAGAGACGGCCCAGGGAGTTTTCGACCATGTAGCGGACGATCCAGTCCGGCGTGAAGAGCTGCGTCGCCGCCGGGATGTTCTCCTTCGTCACTTTGACGTTCTTCTTCAAGTTGGCAAAGACTTCGTCCTTCAATTCCGAATTGTAGTACTGGTAGAGCCAGCCGATGATTTGGACCTGGTCCTGGAAGTCGTCTTCCGGCAGGTCGTGGACCAGGTGATAGACGACGCCATTCGGGTCGATATAGCTGAATTGCAGGAAGAAGTCACTGGCATCGTCGTCGCCTTCGAAAAAGTCCGGCATCCACTGGCCGATCTGGTGGCAGCGCTTGAGGAGCAGGAAGTTGAAGAGCTCATCATTCTGGTTGGCGTCTTTCCATTCAAGGATCTGCTGCTTTTCGGCCGTCGTAAATTCCAGGTCCGAATCGAAAGGCGTCGAGACCAGGTCTGGGTCGACCTTGCCGGACACATCGGACGAGAGCGTGCGGATGTGGTCCGGGAAGTAATCGTTGACTTCCATATAGCGGATGGCGATGAGGCGGTTGAACCAGGTCGAGGCCATGTTTTCAATCAGGGTGCGGTACGCCGTGCCGTAGTCGATATCGTGGTCCTGGAGCAGCCGTTCCGTGAGCTTTTTACGGACCCGGATGGCCGGTCCTTCGACGCTGACAGGCGTACCCGTGCCCAGGTCGAAGTACTGGATTTCCGGCGTCGACGCCGGCAGGGGCTCTTTGATGTCGCTCGGCGTAATCCCGAGGAGGCCGGCGCGCTGGCGCATGGCTTCCTGCAAGGTGACGCGGGCCCAGGTGGCAAAGTTGCGGATGGCGGTTTTATTCATGGCAATACTCCTTACATAGCGTTAATAGCGTAAACGGACTTCATCGGCGTCCTGCAAGGCGGCCTCCAGCTTCTGGCGCAGGCGGTTCAGATAGGCGTCGATATCGCTTTGGCTGCGGATGATGACGGTCGAACGGGGGTCCAACTCGCGGGCCTGGACGGTACGGACTGTCTTCCGCGGCGGTGTCGGCGTGGCAACCGTCTGACCGCCTTTCGGCGCCGTTTTGGCAGCCTGTCGGCGGGCAATGGCTTCATCTTCCCGGTCGAATTCTTCTTGGAAATACTGGCTCCGGCTGGCGGATTTCTCCTTATAGCCGAGGATATGGGAGATGTTGTTTTCAGCGGCTATTTGGGCTTTGAAGTCCGCGTAGGTCTGGCGAACCTTAGGCAGATACCGGTCGGCGTAGGCCTTCCCTGTTAGGGCTTCCTGAAGGGCCTTTTCATCAAGGTCCATGGCTTCCTGCACTTCCTGACTGACCTTGTCCAGAACGACCATGTACGACTGGTTGAAAGACTCCTTCAAGGCCGGCAGCTCTTTGATATGGCGGTACGGCGCCGGCTGGCTGACGATGGCCTGAATCTGCTGAGCCAGGTCCTTGACGTCCGGTGCATCCAGCAAGTGGTCTTTATTGGCCTTATAGAGATGGAGCGGGTCGAGGCCACAGGTAAGGAAGATCTGCTGCTGGTTCGGATTGTCCAGGAAAGCCCGGACCGGGCTCAAGTCCTCGGCCAGATCCATGAGGTCGTCGTATTTCTCTGACAGTTTTTTAAAGAACGTTTCCGGGCGGCCAACCGCCAAGAGTTCGTCCCACTGGCGCCGTACGGCGTCGAGGACCTTCTTGCCTGGGAACTGAGGATTGATGTCGTAGAGCGACATCTTGCCGTCGATCTGATGAAGGAGGCTCTTGGCGCAGTCCTTCATGCGGGTCATGAGTTTATCCGGGTCGTCCTCACCTTCGCGATGATTAAAGAACTCCCGCATGATGTCCCTGGCATTGCGCAGCTCCTGTGGCTTGATGGTCGCTTTGACGCGGAAGAGAAGGCGTTCTTCGTTGCGCCGACCCGTGAAGTAGCTGAGCAGCTCTTCCGGTGCCACGGCATAGCGGTTGATGGGTTCTTTATCGATGGAGGCGGCCAGATCGCCGTTCATGAAAAGCTTGGCGACGAGCCATTTCGTATCATTTTCGGTATAGCCATACGGGGCCGCCGTGAAGAGGTCGAGGAGGCTCTTGAGGGAAATCGTTTCGTAGACCCGCGTCCGTTCGTCGACTTTCATCTTCACTTCGAGGAGGGCGATTTTATTCGCTTCGGGGCCAGCTTCCTTGACCGGGAAGAGTTCGCCGCTTTCCGGTTTCTGCTGAAAGAGTTCCTTCAGGTCCTGTTCGTCCTTCGGCGCCGTAATATCCTTCAAGTGATAGTACATCGAGCCCAAGAGGGCTTCCAGAGCCGCGTCGATACGGAGCTTCGGGTCGTGGGTCTTGATGGTCGAGACGGCAGAACCATTGACATAGACTTCAGCAGCGCCCAGGGCGTCCCGGAGTTCCTGCTTGGCCACTTCCCGACGCTGCGTCGCTTCCGTCTGCTTGACGCCGCGAAGAAGCGTCGATTTTCCCTGCTGCGGGTCGGCGACCTTGCGCAGGTAGTCTTCGATTTGCAGGGCCTGCTGCATTTCTTTATAGTAGTCGTCGCGATGAGGCGGCAGGACGAGGATGGCTTCGTTGTTGCGACTGCTGAGCATGCTGATGGAAAGCGGGTCCAGGTTGGCTTCGTCGTAGAAAGGCGTCAGGATGCGCAGGCCCATGGCGTTGTGCTGCTGCGTGCTGAAGGGGCGGTTGTCCATGGCCTTGTTAAAGCCGAAGGTATACTGGCCCTTGCCCTTGTGGGCTTTGTAGCGGCTGACGGGGTAGATGTCGTTGTAGACGAGGCTGCTCAGTTCTGTAATCGTATCGGCCAGGGAAATGTTGCGGCTGCGGATGGCCCGGTCCATGTCCTGTTCGTCGTCAGTCAGGAAGGTATAGGTATCCTGTTTCTGGGCGACGTAGAGACTGCGAATCAGGGTCTGGAGGGCTTCATCGACACGGCGGCGCAGTTCGGCCTTATCTTCGTGAATCTGGGTGACCATGAAGTTGACCAGGTTGTTTTCTGTCAAGGGCACGCCTTCGACGTACTTCAAAAGGAAGAGGACCTTGAGGACGTTGACAGCGAAGCAGTCCGGGTCGCCGTCAGGGTTGACCTTAGGGTTCTGGAGGGCCCGTTCAATGACGATTTTATGCGTATGGTCGATGACCTGGTCGATGTTGTCGTAAAAGCGGTAGAGCGGCACCAGGGCCCCCTCTTCGGACTGACTGACGCGGACGGCGGCCTGTTGGAAGGCACCGAGAATGGAGCGTTCACCCGACGAAAGACTGCGGCCGGAGGAGCTGTTCTTGCGGATCGACGTGAGGATGTCGGCGAGGAGATAGAACTGGTACGGCAAAAAGGGGTACACAGCGGCGAAGTCGTCGGCATCGCGGTACTTCTTCATTTCGTGCGGCGTGTCCTTGAAATCGACGACGTTCTGGATGGTCGTTTCTTCGGCCTCATAGAGGCGGCGGAGCGAAGCACTCCCTGCCGGCGTCTTCTTCAAAATACGTTCGCGAATGACTTCATCGGCATTGACGGACGACAGCGAAAGGCGCGTGTGGAAACGGCCCTGAATCTTCGAGAAGTCATTCTTCCGTTCCTGGGCGTTGTCGATGTTGGCCGTCATGGCGTCGATGGCTTCCTGGGCCGTGACGATGACCCAGGCCTTGCCCTGGCACTTGGTACCCAGTTCTTCCGTCAGGGTCTGGAGGTTGAGCATCAAGCGCGAGTCCGTGCTGATGAACTGACCGATTTCATCGACGAGGAAGACGACGCGCTTACCCGTGCGTTCGATGTAGCGGCGGACCTGTTCGGCAAAGTCCGAAAGGGCGATTTGTTCATTTTTCGTGCTCGCTTCTTTTGTCCAGTTCTTGGCCTGGTCTTCATCCATGTAGCCCATGGCGACGAGGGCCTTTTCGACCCAGCCGCGATGGACACGGAACTTGTGGCGGTC
>URLP01000141.1 GCA_900548635.1 uncultured Megasphaera sp. | reverse complement strand
GGACTGCGAACGGCGCGGCCGTCAGGCCGCTACTCCACTACTTTCGCTTTGAACACTAACGCCACGTCGGCGTCGGAGCAGCAGAATTCGGCTTCGCCTTCGGGCTGGCCCGGAAGTGTCCCGCCGTAGCGCAGGATATCGACGTACGGGAAGGCGCAGTGCATGGCCATGGGACAGACCTTGCCCCGGTCCGTATCGTAATCAAAGGTTTCGCCAACATGATGGCCGCGGTGGCAACCCATCTTCCCCAACTTTCCCGTAATCGTCAGCTCGATTTTCGGGCGCTTGCCTCTTGCCATGGGTGTGTTCCCCCTTTTACATCAAACATCAAACGTCATATATCAAACAATCTTCTCGCATTTTCCGTTGTGATTCTTGCTACTTCTTCCACATCAAGTCCGCGCAGATTGGCGATTTCTTCGGCTACGTAGCGGACGTAGGCCGGTTCGTTGCGCTGGCCGCGATGGGCCTGGGGCGTCAGGTACGGACAGTCCGTTTCGATAAGCATGCGCCCCAAAGGCAGGTGCGAGGCGACGCGCTTGGCCCGCTTGGAGTTCGGATAGGTCAAAGGCCCGTCGAAGCCAAAGTAGAAGCCCATGCGCAGGAGTTCGTCCGTCATTTCCAGACTGCCCGAATAGCAGTGGAAGACGCCGCGGATGCCTTTGCCGTACTGGCGCAGGATGTCCAGCGTATCGCCGTGGGCTTCCCGGTCATGGATGATGATCGGCACGTCGAGGTCGACAGCGAGCTTGACCTGGTCGATGAAGACTTTTTTCTGGATCTCCCGCGACGGTTCCGGCCAATGGTAGTCGAGGCCGACTTCGCCGACGGCGACGACTTTCTTTTCCTCTTTCAGCCACTGGCGCAGCTGATCCAGATCGCCGTCTTTGGCCTTGGCCGCTTCTTCGGGATGAATGCCGACGGCCGCATAGAGACCGTCATGTTCTCCCGCCAGAGCGATGCACTGGGCCGACGTTTCCATATCCGTCGCCGGACAGATCATAAGACCCACGCCGGCAGCGGCCGCCCGCTTAAAGACGGCCTCTCTGTCTGCGTCATAGGCGCTGTCATTGACGTGGCAATGCGTATCGAAGAGCATTAGCGGACCCGGCTTCCCGGTGCCATGCCGTCGACGAAGGCGACTTTCAGGTTGTCGTTGCCGTCGGAAGCGGCGAGGAGCATGCCGTACGATTCAACGCCGCAGAGTTTGACCGGTTTCAAATTGGTGACGACGATGACGCTGTGGCCGATGAGGTCTTCCGGTTTATAGTAGAGGGAAATGCCGCTGACAATCTGGCGCGTTTCCGTACCGAGGTCGATCTGCAGTTTCAGGAGTTTCTTCGCTTTCTTTACTTTTTCACAGGCTACGATTTTGCCGACGCGGAGGTCACTCTTGGCGAAATCGTCAATCGTGATTTCCGGCTTCGTCGGTTCTTTGGCAGCCGGACAGGCCTGAGCGGCTTTCTTTTCTTCTTCCGCTTCAGCCACTTCTTCCTTCAAGTCATAGCGCGGGAAGAGAGCGCGGCCTTTGCAGACTTTCGTATCTGCCGGATAGCGGCCCCATTCCTGAGCAGACGCCAAATCAGCGTCCTTGAAGTCGCCGAGGCCGAGCTGCTGCCACATTTCTTCGGCGCTGGCCGGGATGAAGGGGCTGACTAAGGTGGCAATGATGCGCAGGGCTTCGAGGAGATTGTAGAGGACCGTCTGCAGGCGCTGTGCCTGGGCGTCGTCTTTGGCCAGGACCCACGGCGTCGTTTCGTCGATGTACTTATTGCTGCGGCGGATGAGGGCCCAGACATCGTTGATGGCGTCGTTGATCTTCATGTCGTCCATATAGGATTCGAAGCGTTTCGCCGTTTCCACAGCGCAGTTGGCCAAGTCGTCGTCGACGGCTTCTTTGACGGTCGGGCCGGCAGCGATGCCGCCTTCGTATTTTTCGACCATGGCCAGGGTACGCTGCAAGAGGTTGCCCAGGTCATTGGCCAGGTCAGAGTTGATGCGGTTGATGAAGGAAGGAAGAGAGAAGTTGCCATCCTGGCCGAGGCGGATTTCCTTCAGGAGATAGTAACGCAGGGCATCGGCACCATAGCGGTCGATGAGGGGAATCGGGTCGACGACGTTGCCCAAGGATTTACTCATCTTGGTACCATCGACGATGAGCCAGCCGTGACCAAAGACTTTCTTCGGCAGGGGCAGGCCGCAGCTCATGAGCATGATCGGCCAGATGATGCTGTGGAAGCGGACGATTTCCTTGCCGACCAGGTGCAGGTCAGCCGGCCAGAATTTCTTGAACTTTTCCGGATCATCGAGATAGCCTGCAGCCGTGACGTAGTTGACCAAGGCGTCGAACCAGACGTAGACGACGTGTTTCGGGTCCCAAGGAACTTTGATGCCCCAGTCAAAGGACGTACGGGAGACGCAGAGGTCTTCGAGGCCGCTCTTGACGAAGGAGATCATTTCATTGCGCCGCGATTCCGGTTGGATGAAGTCCGGGTTTTCGTCGATGAATTTCAACCAGCGGTCAGCATATTTGTTCATTTTCAGGAAGTACGCTTCTTCCGAAACGAGTTCCAGCGGGCGGCCGCAGTCCGGGCAGATGTGTTTGCCTTCAGGAAGCTTGTTTTCCGGCCAGAACGTTTCGCACGGCGTACAGTACCAGCCTTTGTATTCACCTTTATAGATATCGCCGTTGTCGTAGGATTTCTGCATCAAAGCCTGGACGACTTTTTCATGGCGTTTTTCTGTCGTGCGGATGAAGTCATCATTGGAGATGTTCAGTTTTTTCCAGAGCTGCTGGAAGAGGGCGACGATTTCGTCGACGTATTCAATCGGTTTGACGCCTTTTGCTTCGGCTGCACGCTGGATCTTCTGGCCGTGTTCATCAGAGCCGGTCAAGAAAAAGACGTCGTCGCCGCGCAGACGGTGGAACCGTGCCAGCGAGTCGGCAATGGTCGTGCAGTACGTGTGCCCGATGTGAAGTTTGGCACTTGGATAGTAAATAGGTGTTGTAATGTAATACTTTCTTTTTTCAGACATGGGATTTTCCTCCTATACCGGCAAATGAGCCGGGTGTTATAAACTAAGCGCAGCCTGGTATACACTACGTTTGGGCACACCGCACCGTCTGGCGACAGTCCGGATAGCTTCTTTTTTATCGACGCCCTGATCCATCAGTTCCCGGACCAGGGACGCATAATCAACGTCGCCGGCAGCAGCCGCTTCGGCAGCAGGTACCGCCCCTTCGACGAGAATGACGAATTCACCGCGGCTGCCTTGTTCGGCAAGGTCCCGGCGAAGTTCACTGATCGTGCCGCGCAGATACTGTTCGTATCGCTTGGTCAGTTCCCGGCAGAGAACGGCGCGGCGGTCGCCCAGGACCTCCAGCATTTCTCCTAAGACTTGCTGGATGCGGTGCGGCGCTTCATAGAAAATGAGCGTCCCTTCATAGTTCTTGACCGATTCCAGGACGGGCAGGCGGTGCTTCTGAGTCTTCGGCAAGAAGCCGACGAAGGTGAAGCGCGTCGTGTCCATGCCGGAGGCAATGAGGCCTGTCAGGCCGGCATTGGCCCCGGGCAGGGGCACGATGGGGATATCCGCTTCCAGGGCCAGGCGGACCATATCACTGCCGGGATCGCAGATAGCCGGCATGCCGGCATCGCTGACCAGGGCGATCATCAGTCCGTCCTTCAGCTTTTCGATGAGCTGGGGCCCCTTTTCGGCCTTATTATGTTCATGATAGCTGGTCAGGGGCGTATCGATATCATAGGCCATGAGCAGCTGTTTCGTATGACGCGTATCTTCGGCGGCGATGAGGTCGGCCTCGCGGAGACAGCGCACCGTGCGGTACGTAATGTCCTCCAGATTGCCGATCGGCGTCGGACAAAGATAGAGCGTCCCTTTTTGAAAAATTTCTGGCATTGTTTCTCCTCCAAAATCATGAACATGGGATTCCCACAAGCGGGCGCCCCACATGTGCGCCCCTACAGCTTCCCGTACAGCTTATTCACGGCATCGCTGTAGCTGCCATCCTGGTTGTGGACGATGAGGGGCGGCAAGACTTCCAGTCCTTTGCTGCCGCCGCGGATGCCTTCGACAAGAAAGAGTTTGGCTTTCTTGTCAGGCCGGCCGTGGACCAGCTGCAGGACCTTCGGTTCGATATCATGAGCGCGCATGGCTTCCAGGATATCCGCCAGGCGTTCCGTGATATGGACCATGCGGAAGCGGCCGTGGTACTTGAGGGCGTATTTCACGGCGTCCAGGACATCGTCCAGGGTCGCTGTCTCTTCGTGGCAGGCACGGCGGATGCCGTCGACGTCACTGTAAGCGCCGCGGCTCTTTTCGCGGTACGGCG
>URLP01000140.1 GCA_900548635.1 uncultured Megasphaera sp. | reverse complement strand
AAGGCGGGCAGGCAGGTGATGAGGCGCGTCGTCGTGGCGCCGTTGCGGTAGCGCGACTGGCCGCTGCCGAGGCGGATGAAGGGCGCCCGCGCCTTGCCGTAGGCGTGAGCGAAGGCGACGACGTCGGCTGCGGGCACACCGGTCAATCGTTCCGTCTCTGCCGGTGTGTATTTCGGCAGGATTTTTTCTTTCAATCTCTCCCAGCCGAGGACTTTTTCTTTCAGGAAAGCCTTGTCCGTCAGGCCGTCGCGGTCGAGGACGTGCATCAGCCCCAGGGCTAGAGCCCCGTCCGTACCGGGCCGGACGGCGATGAAATGATCTGCCGTATCGGCCGTACGGTTGCGGTACGTATCGATGCACCAAATGACGGCGCCTTTCTTTTTGGCCGCGGCCACATCGTGCTGGAAATGGATGTCCGTCGCCAGCATGTGGAGACTCCAGAGGATGATCATATCACTGTTTTGTGCGGCCTGGGGCGCCGTCGGCAGGGTACTGCCCATGACGTCCTTGAAGCCCCGCCCTTTGGCGGGCGCACAGATAGTCCGGTCCAATTCCGACGCGCCGAGGCGGTAGAAAAAGCCGTGCAGGGCGTCGTGCTGGACGATGCCCATCGTGCCGGCATAGGAATAAGGTAAGATGGCCTGCGGTCCTTTTTCAGCGATGATTTTCTGCCACTTGGCAGCGATATCTGTCAGGGCTTCGTCCCAGGAAATGGGTTCGAACTGACCGCTCCCCTTGGGACCCGTACGGCGCAGGGGCGTCGTCAGGCGGCGCGGCGAATGGACGGTCCGTTCATAATGGGCCATTTTCGGACAGAGCGTACCGCGCGTAAAAGGATGGGCCGGGTCGCCGGCAACGCGGACGGCCTTACCGCCGTCGACGGTCACGATGAGACCGCAGGCATCGGGGCAGTCATAAGGGCAGACAGATGTACAAGTATGCATAGGGGACCTCCTTTGGGTGAGCGCCTGCGGCGCAGTTTGAGGTTTGATGTTTGAGGTTTGATGTAAAAAAGAGGCTCGCTGGCGCATTGCTTTTCAATAAAGGCGATGCATCAGCGAGCCTAAAAGCTAACGGGGAACAGCGTTCTCTTAGTGATGGAAGAGGCGCAGACCCGTCATGGCCATGGCGATGTTGTATTTATCGCACGTTTCGATGACGTTGTCGTCGCGGATGGAACCGCCGGCCTGAGCGATGTAGTCGACGCCGCTGCGGTGGGCCCGTTCGATGTTGTCACCAAAGGGGAAGAAAGCGTCGCTGCCAAGGGCCACGCCGTGGAGCCGAGCGATCCAGGCTTTCTTTTCTTCCCGTGTGAGGGGCTGCGGTTTTTCCGTAAAGAGATCCTGCCAGATGCCGTCGGCCAGGACGTCTTCGTAGTCGTTGGAAATATAGACGTCGATGGCGTTGTCGCGGTTCGGACGGCGGACGTCATCGCGGAAAGGCAGGTTAAGGACTTTCGGGTTCTGGCGGAGCCACCAGATATCGGCTTTGTTGCCTGCCAGGCGCGTGCAGTGGACGCGGGACTGTTGGCCGGCGCCGACGCCGATGGTCATGCCGTCTTTGACGTAGCAGACCGAATTGGACTGGGTGTATTTCAAGGTGATGAGGGCAATCATCAAATCGCGCTGGGCCGAAGCAGGGATATCCTTATTTTTCGTAGGCACGTTCTTGAAGAGGTCCGTCGTGATCTTCGCTTCGTTCCGTTCTTGTTCGAAAGTGACGCCGTAGACTTCCTTCGATTCGACGAGGCGCGGTTTGTAGTCCGGATTGATCTGGAGGACGCAGTATTTGCCCTTCTTCTTGGTTTTCAGGATGGCCAGGGCTTCGTCGCTGTAGCCCGGCGCGATGACGCCGTCCGAGACTTCCCGTTTGAGGAGCGTTGCCGTTTCTACGTCGCAGACATCGGAGAGGGCGACGAAATCGCCGTACGAGCTCATGCGGTCGGCACCGCGGGCGCAGGCATAGGCCGAAGCGAGGGGCGATAATTTCAGATCATCGACCCAATATATTTTCTTCAGGGTATCACTCATGTCCGTGGCAACCGCCGCACCGGCCGGGCTGACATGCTTGAAGGAAGCCGCTGCCGGCAGACCTGTGGCTTCTTTCAATTCTTTGACCAGCTGATAGCTGTTGAAGGCGTCGAGCAAATTAATATAACCGGGCTTGCCGTTGAGGACCGTAAAAGGTAGATCGCTGCCGTCTTTCATATAGACCCGGGCCGACGACTGATTCGGATTGCAGCCGTATTTTAATTGCAGTTCTTTCATCGTGATTCCTCCTGAATGATGCGAAAAATAAAAAACACCGACACTTCTGGAACGTTTCGCCCAGACGGTCGGCTTCGATGAATCATGCTCCCCGTGGTAACTCCACTTCCGTCAGTCACATGCTTCAGATTTATTATACCGTCCGCAGCCGCGGGATGTCAAGGAAAAAGGCGATTCACAGGATTCGCGCGGGCGGCCGATTATGGCCACCCCTACGCTGCTAACACCGCCTTTCTCTGTACTTTACTGCTTTTCTCTGCCTTCTACTGCCTTTCACTACACCCTCATCCCGCCTGTTGTTCGAAGAGGTCGCGGCCGAGGCCCATGGGTTCGTCGCGGAAGAGGCGTTCGTCCATGGTCTTCAGGTCATCGGCGACGTGCGGCATGAAGTCCATCTGGTCGAGGATATCCTTCTGGACGTCGATACCCGGTGCGACTTCCGTGAGGACCAGGCCTTTATCGGTGAGGACGAAGACGCAGCGTTCGGTGATGAACATGACTTCCTGGTTGTGCTTCTTGGCGTAATCAGCACTGAAGGTAATCTGTCCGACTTTGTCGATGAATTTCTTGACAGCCCCTTCTTTGGTGATAACCAGTTTGCCGTCTTTGATTTCTTCGCGCAGGCCTTTGGCGGTAAAGGTCCCGCAGAAGACGACTTTGTGCGTGTTCTGCGTGATATTGATGAAGCCGCCGCAGCCGGCGATGCGGTCTTTGAACTTACTGACGTTGACATCGCCTTTGGCATCGCATTCTGCCATGCCGAGGAAAGCCATATCAAGGCCGCCGCCGTCGTAGAAGTCGAACTGGTACGGATGGTCGACGATGGCATCGGCGTTGGCCGAACCGCCAAAGTCAGCACCGCTGGCCGGTACGCCGCCAATCGGTCCGGCTTCGACAGTCAACGTCAGCTGATCGCCGATACCTTCTTCGTTGGCGACACTGGAGACGCCTTCCGGGATGCCGATACCGAGGTTGACGACGGCATTCGGTACGAGTTCCATCGCAGCCCGGCGGGCAATGACCTTACGGGCGTTTAGTTCCATCGGCGGAATCTGGGAAAGGGGCATGCGCATTTCGCCGGTATAGGCCGGATTCTGCATATGCGGTACTTTCGAGAGGACGATGTAGTCGACATCGATGCCCGGCAGGACGACGTGTTTCGGCAGAATCGTACGGTTTTCTGCCAGCGTTTCGACCTGGACGATGACGATGCCGCCGCTGGCTTTCGCGGCCAGGGCCATCGGCAAAAGTTCCATGCGGACTTCTTCATTGTCTGTCGAGACGTTGCCGTTCAGGTCGGCGCAGGTCCCGTGGACGATGGCGACGTTAATCGGGAACGGTTTGTACCAGAGGTATTCTTCCCCATTCAGTTCGCGGACTTCGACGAGGTCTTCCGTCGTGCGGCTGTTCAATTTGCCCCCTTCGATACGGGGATCGACGAAGGTATTGAGGCCGACGCGGGTGAAGAGACCCGGTTTGCGGCCGGCGATGCTGCGGAACCACTGGGCCATCGTGCCCTGGGGCAGGTTGTAGCCTTCTACTTTGTTGTCCATGACCAGTTTGCCCAGTTTAGGAGCCAGGTTGTAGTGACCGGCGATGACGCGTTTCAGCATCCCTTCATGAGCGAAATGGCTTGCGCCTTTGCTCACGCCGTCACCGATACCTGCGGTGTGGACCAGGGTCAGCTGCTGCGGATAGCCCGTCTTGGTAAAACGGTCTTCCAGCGCCTGCAATACTTCTTCCGGCAGTGCACACTGTGCGAAACCACAAACGGCGATAGTCGAATAATCTTTAATCAACGATGCTGCATTTTCTGCTGTAATCAGTTTTGCCATGATGACTCCCTCCTTAGACTTATTTCTATTCCTTAATGGAAATGGCTTTGATCTTTCTTCGATGAGCTCTTTTCCTTCTCATCTTTCATCTATAGTATAGGTCCCGGGAAGCTTGAAAAACAGACATGCGCCAAGACAAGAGGTCAACTACTCCCGACTAAAGTCGGGAGCTTGTAAGTCGGAGCTACATAGGTATTAACGACATCTAAAAGATGTCTTCCTAAATCCGCCTACATCATCGGGTGGCTGAC
>URLP01000139.1 GCA_900548635.1 uncultured Megasphaera sp. | reverse complement strand
TAGCAGCGGGCTTCCATGGCCGTCGCCAGGTCGTCGGCACGGCGGAAGGCGCTGACAAAGAGCGGTACCAGGAGGGGAATCATGTTGCGGCCCCGTTCCAGGAGGCTGCCGCTCGTGAAATTGGCGCCCCGTGCCGTCTGGGCCTTCATGATGCGGTCCGTTTCTTCGAGGAGCGTCGGGATGAAGCGCAGGGCAATGGTCATCATCATGGCCAGTTCGTGCGCCGGCACGCCGATGCGCTTAAAGGGATTGAGCAGGTGCTCGATGCCGTCTGTAAGGACGATAGGCGACGTCGTATACGTCAAAAGAGACGAAAAGACGATGAGGAAGACCAGGCGGGCCGTCATCAGAGCGCCCTGGTAGAGGCCTTCTTTGGTGATGTGGAAAATCCCGTACTGCCAGAGGACGTCGCCGGGCGTCGTAAAGATGTGGACGGCCATGGTGAAGATGATGATCACCCAGAGGGGCTTCAGGGATTTGAGGATGAATTTCGCCGGCAGGCGGGAAATGGCGAAGCAAAGGGCGACAAAGGCCGTGACCAGTCCGTAGGACGCGAGAGAATCGGCAAAAAAGATGGCGACGATGAAGATCATCGTGGCGACGATTTTGATGCGCGGATCGAGTTTATGCAGAAAAGACGTGCCAGGGAAGTACTGGCCCAGGGTAATATCAGAGAGCATGGCCCTTGCCTCCTTTCAGACAGTCATAAATAGCCTGTGCGCCTTCTTCGACGGTGCGGACGCGGTCGTTGACGGCCAGGCCCCGGCCCTGGAGGTACTGGAGCACGCCCGTCACAGGCGGTACGGAGACGCCGGCATCGTGCAGCTTTTCCTGCTGCGTCGCAAAGATATCCAGCGGTTCGCCGTCGAGGACGATATGGCCGTGCGAGAGGACCAGGAGGCGGCTGGCGAGACGGGAAATATCGTCCATATTATGGGAAACTAAAATGACGGTAATCCCCTTTTCCTTGTGCCAGCGCTGGATTTCGGCAAAGATTTCCCGCCGCCCGACAGGGTCGAGACCGGCCGACGGTTCGTCGAGGATGAGATACGTCGGATGGATGGCGATGACCCCGGCAATGGCGACGCGGCGCATCTGGCCGCCGCTCAGGCGGAAGGGCGAGCGGTCAGCATAGGTCTTGTAGTCGAGGCCGACGAAATCCATGGCTTCTTTGACGCGTTCCGTGATCTCATCTTCGCTGAGGCCGAAGTTGCGGGGCCCAAAGGCGATGTCGCGGGCAATCGTTTCTTCGAAAAGCTGGTATTCCGGGTACTGGAAGACCATGCCCACCTTATGGCGCGCCGCCATGGCTTCTTTCGTCTTCTTCCCGATATCCGTGCCGTCGACAGTGACCGTGCCGCCCGTCGGCTTGATCAGGCCGTTGAGGATCTGGACCAGCGTCGACTTGCCGGAACCCGTATGACCGATGATGCCGACGAATTCCCCTTCATGGATTTCCACGTCCGTATCATAAAGGGCGGTCTTTTCGAAAGGCGTACCGATACCGTACGTATAGGTCACATTCGTTAATTTAATCGACATAATGCATCTCCTAATTCTTCCTCTGTAATGATCGACTGCGGCAGGTCAAGGCCTTTCTGGCGCAGCCGTTCGGCCAGTTCCGCCGCGGCCGGTACGTCGAGGCCCATGGTCTTCAGTTCTTTAACGTGCGTGAAGACGTCGCGCGGCGTACCGTCCATCTTCAGCTCAGCCCGGTCGACGACGACGACGCGGTCCGCCTGGACGGCTTCTTCCATGAAGTGCGTGATGATGATGATCGTAATGCCTTCGTCGTGGAGCTGATGGAGCGTATCCATGACTTCCCTGCGACCTACGGGATCGAGCATGGCCGTCGGTTCGTCGAGGACGATGCAGTCGCACTGCATCGCCAGGATACCGGCAATGGCGACGCGCTGCTTCTGGCCGCCGCTCAGGAGGTGCGGGCCGTGCTTGGCATAAATCGTCATGTTGACGCGGCGCAGGGCGTCGCTGACGCGGGCCTTGATTTCATCCGACGGGACGCCGAGATTTTCCGGCCCGAAAGCCACGTCTTCTTCGACGACAGCGGCGACGATCTGATTGTCCGGGTTCTGGAAGACCATGCCCACGTGCTGGCGGATCTTCCAGATATTTTCCGGATCGTCCGTGCGCATGCCGCAAACTTCGCACGTGCCCGACGTCGGCGTCAGGAGGACGTTGAAGTGCTTGGCCAGCGTCGACTTGCCGGAGCCGTTCGTGCCGATGACGGCAACGAACTCCCCTTTGCCGATTTCCAGGGAAATATCCTTTAAGGCATAAACCACCTTGCCGTCTTCATCTTCATAGGTATGGCTGAGATGGTCCGTTTTTATCATAGGTTCTGTCATTATCTTCTCCTAGTCATGAAAACTTAATATAAAATCCGGCTTCCTACCTGGTAGACGATGAAGGTCAGGACCCAGGCGACGGCAATCTGGAAACAGACAGAGAAGGCCGTCCACTTCCAGCTCTGCGATTCGGCGTGGATCGTGGCGATCGTCGCGGCACAGGGCACATAGAGCAGAGAAAAGAGCATCATGCAGTAGGCGTTGAGCTGCGTGAAGCCGCCCTGACTCATCATGGAAGCCAGGGCCGCCAGAGCGGCTGGCGAATTGATGTTGACGCCGTTGAAGAGGACGGCGAAACTGGAGACGACGACTTCCTTGGCGGAAACGCCGGCGATGAGGGAGAGCGAAATCTGCCAGTAACCGAGACCGATAGGCTTAAAGAAAGGCACGATGGCCTTGCCGATGATGGCGCCGAAGCTGTCGCTCATTTCACTGTAGCCGGCAGGCCCGAAGTTGAGGATGAACCACATCAGGATGGAAGCGGCGAAGATAACCGTGCCGGCACGGGCCAGGTAGTCCTTGACCTTCTGCCAGACGTAGATATAGACCGTGTGGGCGCTCGGGCGCTTGTATTCCGGCAGTTCGATGAGCAGGTCGTTTTCCTTCTTCTGGTGAGAGAAGACATTCATGGCCTTGAGGGCCGCCAGGGCGACGACGATGCCGATGAGGTACATGGAATAAGCGACGATCATCGAGTTGTGCGGGAAGAACATGCCCGAAAAGAGGATGTAAATCGGCAATCGGGCACTGCAGGACATGAAGGGCGTGACGAGCATCGTCCGGTAGCGGTCGCGCTTGTCTTCCAGGGCGCGCGAAGCCATGATGGCCGGCACGCTGCAGCCAAAGCCGAGGATCATGGGGATGAAAGCCCGGCCCGACAAGCCCAGGCGGTTCATGATGTCGTTCATGATATAAGCTACGCGGGACATGTAGCCGCTGTCTTCGAGGATGGCCAGGGCAAAGAAGAGGATGCAGATGTTCGGCAGGAAGGTCAGGATGCCGCCGACGCCGGCGATGATGCCGTCACAGACCAGGGAGACGAGCATGTCGTCGCCGCCAAGGGAACGCAGGACGCCTTCGGCCGATGCCGAAAGGGCATCGATGGAGCCCTGGAAGGCATCCTGGATCATGTCGCCGATGAAGAAGGTCAGGAAGAAGACGATGCCCATGATGACCAGGAAAATCGGGATGCCCAGCCATTTATTGGTCAGATAGCTGTCGACGGAATCCGTCGCCGCTGCCTTGGCGGCCTGATTGACAACGACTTCATGGATGATTTCTTCGATGAATTCATATTTTTCCGTAATGATATCCGATTCATAGCTGCGGTCCAGGACATGGTTGACGTCGTTGACGGGGTATTTCGCCGTGATTTCCGGGTCCCGTTCCAAAAGCTTCAGGGCGCACCAGCGATGGTTGTAAAGATCCGGATATTTTTCATGCAGGAGCTGGCGTACGGCGTCGATGCGGTCTTCCAGGGCATCACTGTAGACCATGGCGAATTCGCTGTGGTGGTTGTGCTGATGCTTCGTCTTGCTCGAATGGTTGTGGATGAGCCGGTCCGGATGGACGTGGTCCTTATGATGGACGGCGGCGTGCAAAAGGACGCTCAGGCCGCGGCGCTTGAGGGCCGATACGGGGATGACGGGCACGCCGAGCATTTCCGGCAGGCGGTGCAGGTCGATTTCCATGCCCCGCTTTTCGACGACGTCCATCATGTTCAGGGCGACGACGACAGGCTTGCCCAGCTCCAGGAGCTGCAGCGTCAGGTAGAGGTTGCGTTCCAGCGCCGACGCATCGATGACATCGACGATGACATCCACCTCGTCGCTGAGGATGAAATTGCGCGAGACCTGTTCTTCCATGGTATATGACGTCAGGCTGTACGTGCCGGGCAGATCGACGAGATGGATATGATAGCCGTGGGCATTGATGGCGCCTTCGACCTTTTCGACGGTGACGCCGGGCCAGTTGGCCACTTTGAGGTTGGCCCCGGTATAGGCGTTGAAGAGCG
>URLP01000138.1 GCA_900548635.1 uncultured Megasphaera sp. | reverse complement strand
GCTGGCCGTTGTGGACGGCTTCTTTGATCAGGTTTTCCTTGATCTGGTCGGCGTGTTCATTCGTAAAACGCACGTTGTTGACCTGGTTGGCGCCGAGGCTGGCGGCCTTATTGATGACCTGCGAGACCATGGAAAGGTCCGTCAGTTTCACTTCCAAGTTGTTCGTCACCGTATAAGAGGTGATCTTCGAGCCCTTCATATCGTAGTTCGGCGACATGTAGAAACCTGTGGTCTTCAGGTTTTCTGCGGGGATGCCCATGGCTTTCAGGGCATTCGTCACTTCGTTCATGGCCAGGTTGTTCTTCGTCCGTGCCTGCTGGGCATCGGCGTCGGTGCTGGTCGTACCGATGGTCACATAAGCCGTGTCCGGGGCCACTTCCTGCTGGGCATAGCCCGTGACCGTGACGACGGAGGCGTCCGTATTGGCAGCCAGCGCCGGGGCCGCGGCGAAGAGGGACGAGGCGAGCATGGCGCCTACGACAAGTCCTTTTAAGGATGTATATTTCATAGTGATGACCTCCTTGGTGTTTTTCTCGATTATACCATATTTCAAAATGTATGTCCACGGGCGACATAAAAAGAAAAGGGAAGTTGCATTTTTTTCTCGCCTGTACTATAATACCCAAAGAGATACATAAAAGAAGCTAGGGGAGCCGAAAGGCTGAGAAAAGTGCTGGATACACTTGACCCTTTACCTGATGCGGATCATGCCGCCGTAGGGAAGCTTTACGGGATTATAAAGCTCATCTGCGGAGGACCGCGGACGAGCTTTTTTTATTGCCTTAGTATTTTTATGGATTATAGGAGGATTTAGTAATGGATTACACAACACAGATGGATGCTGCCCGCAAAGGCATCGTCACGCCGCAGATGAAAGTCGTCGCTGAAAAGGAACACATGCCTGTCGAAAAACTGATGAAACTCGTCGCCAGCGGCAAAGTCGCCATCCCGGCCAACAAAGTCCACACCAGCCTTTCGCCGGAAGCCGTCGGCCAGGACTGCCGCACGAAGATCAACGTCAACCTCGGCGTTTCTCCGGAACACAACAACCACGAAGAAGAACTGCAGAAGGTCCAGAACGCCATCGACATGCACGCTGAAGCCATCATGGACTTGTCCAACTTCGGCAAGACCCGCGACTTCCGCCGCAAACTGGTCAAGATGTCGACGGCCATGATCGGCACGGTCCCCATGTACGACGCTGTCGGCATGCTGGAAAAAGACCTCAAGGACATCACGGTCGATGAATTCTTCTCCGTCGTCGAACAGCACGCTGAAGACGGTGTCGACTTCATGACCATCCATTGCGGCATGAACCGCAAGACGGCCCAGCGCATCAAGGACAACCCGCGCCTGACCAACGTCGTCTCCCGCGGCGGTTCGCTTCTCTTTGCCTGGATGGAAATGAACAACCAGGAAAACCCGTTCTACGAATACTACGACCGTCTCCTCGACATCTGTGAAAAATACGACGTCACCCTGAGCCTCGGCGATGCCTGCCGTCCGGGCTGTACTCACGACGCTACCGACCCGGCGCAGATCGAAGAACTGATCACCCTCGGCGAACTGACGAAACGCGCCTGGGCCCACAACGTCCAGGTCATGATCGAAGGCCCGGGCCACATGGTCCTCAACGAAATCGCTGCCAACATGATGATTGAAAAACGCCTCTGCCACGGCGCTCCCTTCTACGTCCTCGGGCCGTTAGTTACGGATATCGCTCCGGGTTATGACCACATCACCAGCGCCATTGGCGGTGCTATCGCAGCCTCCTGCGGTGCCGACTTCCTCTGCTATGTCACGCCGGCCGAACACCTGCGCCTGCCCTCTGTCGATGACGTCAAAGAAGGCATCATCGCCGCCCGCATCGCAGCTCACGCTGCCGACCTGGTCAAAGGCATCCCGGGCGCCCAGGAATGGGACGACGCCATGAGCAAAGCCCGCGTCGACGTCGACTTCGACAAGATGATTTCTCTCGCCATCGACCCGGACAAAGCCCGCCGCTACTACGAATCGAGCAAACCGGAATGCGAAGGTACCTGCACGATGTGCGGCAAGATGTGCCCGGCCCGTACGATGAAACGCATCCTCGCCGGCGAAGACGTCTCCATCCGCTAGGCTCCAGCCAAAAATTAACTCATAGATACGAAAAAGGAGTTGCCCTTTCGGGCAACTCCTTTTTCGTGGTCCGTGGTCCGTGGTTCGTTTGGCGAAGCCCACGGTTCACGGCAAACGCCAAACGGTCCACGGCGCCGTAGGCGCCTATACCAACCCCTGTTCAATCATAACGTCGGCGACTTTCATGAAGGCCGTGATGTTGGCACCGGCGACGTAGTTGTCGGCGACGCCGTATTTTGCGGCGTTGTCACGGGCTTCTTCGAAGATGTTGCGCATGATGTCTTTCAGGGTATTATCGACTTTTTCGAAGCTCCAGGAAAGGCGTTCCGAGTTCTGGGCCATTTCCAGAGCCGATACGGCGACACCGCCGGCATTGGCGGCTTTGGCCGGTGCGAAGAGGACGCCGTGATCCTGGAAGTAGGCCATGGCATCGAGGGTCGACGGCATGTTGGCACCTTCGCCGATGGCTTTGACGCCGTTTTCGACGAGGATCTTCGCCGATTCCAGATCGATTTCGCCCTGGGTAGCGCAGGGGAGGGCGATGAAGGCCGGGATTTTCCACATGTCACGGCTGTTTTCGTGGTATTCTGCGTTCGGATGGGTTTCGACGTATTCCTTGATGCGGCCGCGGCGGACTTCCTTGATGTCCTTGACGGTGGCGACGTCGATGCCGTCCGGATCATAGACATAGCCGTTGGAGTCGGAGCAGGTCACGACTTTGGCGCCCATGGCTTCGGCCTTTTCGATGGCGTAGATGGCGACGTTGCCGGAACCGGAAACGATGACCGTCTTGCCTTTGATGTCGATATTCTTATTGTCGAGCATATCCTTGACAAAGTAGAGGAGACCATAGCCCGTGGCTTCGGTACGGGCGAAGCTTCCGCCGTAATCGATGCCTTTACCGGTAAGTACGCCGGCATCGAAAGCGTCCTGGATGCGTTTGTACTGGCCATAGAGGAAGCCGATTTCACGGGCGCCGACGCCGATGTCACCGGCCGGTACGTCGATGTTCGGGCCGATGTGACGGCACAATTCGGTCATGAAGCTCTGGCAGAAATGCATGACTTCCCGGTCCGATTTGCCTTTCGGATCGAAGTCCGAGCCGCCTTTGCCGCCGCCGATAGGAAGGCCTGTGAGGGCGTTCTTGAAGATCTGTTCGAAGGCGAGGAACTTGAGGATGCTCAGATTGACGCTCTTGTGGAAGCGCAGGCCGCCTTTGTACGGCCCGATGGCGCTGTTGGCCTGGACGCGGTAGCCGCGGTTGACGTGGAAGACGCCGTTGTCATCTTCCCAGGGGACGCGGAAAATGATGACGCGTTCCGGTTCGATGATGCGTTCCAGGATGTGGTGCTGCTTATATTTCGGTTCCTTTTCCAGCATCGGCACGAGAGAAGTGAGTACTTCGCGGGCTGCGTTCTGGAATTCCGTCTGTTCAGGGTCACGGCGCTGGATGATGGCCAGCACGTCTTCTACATACTGCTGCATTTCTGTCATAATGGATTCTCCTTTGAATGAAATATTTTGTTGTGTGAGGTTATTCGTAGGATGTAAAATGACTTTTTTGCATCCGTTGGACCTATTATAAGTAGCTTTTTTAGAAATGTAAACAAAAACTTAAGAATTTTACGATAGAGATTTCAAAACGATAAAATTCGAAAAACGAATGGAAAAATATAGCACGCTTTCTCTTTGCTAACATAAATATTTTTTTACAGTATAAATATAATTTTACACAGCAAATGATTCTATTTGAAATATGTATTTTTAATATATTATCAATACAATAAAATACGAAACACCACTTTATATGATAAAACATTATTTGTAAAGGGAGTTGTTAAATCGTAAAATGATTATATTGCATATCATAAAGTACATTATGCAGATAACATCATCACTATATATCTGATAAAAGTTATCATATTCGGGGGGGGGTAAAACCAATGTATTGCATAGAAGACATTGTTGGCAGTTCTTCTAAAATGCATGAAGCAAAATCACTGGTAGAAAGTGAACTTTTCGGTTATGCTGGCGGTACTTTCACCGGCGGCCGGCGCGACGGGAAAGCCGGCCTCCAACCCGGCTTTGAACAAAGACGGCACATTGGACAGACTGGCCAAGAAATTCTTGTCGGAACTGAAATACATCCGCATCGATACAATCACTAAGGACAAAGACGGCAAACCCGTCATCCAGCGTGTCCGCGTCGTGGAATGATCGTTCATCGTTTGCGAAACGGGCTCGCTGACGCATCGCCAATTCGGATTCAGATGCGGCGTGCCGCCGCGACAGACTCAGACTGACAATGACGCCT
>URLP01000137.1 GCA_900548635.1 uncultured Megasphaera sp. | reverse complement strand
GTTCACCGCCGCTCAGTTTGGCGATGTACGTATACTGCATTTCTTCCGTAAAGAGGAACTGTTCCAAAAGGCGCGTCGCCGCAATGCGCTGGCCGAACTGATTGGTCACGAAATGGCCGTGTTCCTGGACGTAGTCGATGACCCGCAGGCCTTCGTCGAAGTGCGGCAGCTGCTGGCGGAAGAAGCCGAAGCGCACGGTCTGGCCGATGGTCACGCTCCCTGCTGTCGGCATGAGCTCGCCGGCCAGGACTTTGAGGAGCGTCGACTTGCCGACGCCGTTCTCACCGATGATACCGATGCGGTCGTGCTTGACGACGTGATAGGTCACATGCTGGAAGAGAGGCTTTTCCGGGTCGTAGCCGAAGGCCATGTCGTCGATGTCGAGGATGGTCTTGCCCAGGCGGACGGAGGTGTCGAACATTTCCACTTCGCCGCTGGGCTTGCCCGCTTCGATGGCGCAGAGCTGTTCATACCGTTCCTTACGGGCCTTCTGCTTCGTCGAACGGGCCTGGGCACCGCGCTGGATCCAGGCCTTTTCACGGCGGATTAGGTTGCGCCGCTTGGCTTCACTCGCTTCTTCCCGTTCCAGGCGGGCCTGGCGCAGTTCCAGGTACTGGCCGTAGTTGCCTTCGTACGTATAGACATGGCCCCGGTCGAGCTCGATCATGGAATCGACGACACAGTCCAAAAAGTAGCGGTCATGCGTGCTGAGGAGGATGGCATCTTTACTGTCGCGCAGGTATTCTTCCAGCCAGATAATGGTCTTGTCATCGAGATGGTTCGTCGGTTCGTCCATAATCAGGAGGTCGCAGGGCATGATCAAGGCCCGGGCCAGGCCGAGGCGTTTGCGCTGGCCGCCGGAGAGTTCGTCGACGGACTGGGAGAAATTGGCAATGCCCAGTTTGCTGAGGATGATCTTCGCCTTCGCTTCCAGTTCCCAGGCCTGCTGTTCGTCCATTTCCGCGCTGAGGGCCGTGACGGCATCGTCATCGTCGCGCTGGACCGCTGCTTCATAGCGCTGCAGGAGCTTCATGACGGGCAAATCGCCGTCGAGGACGCTTTCCAGGACCGTATGGCCCGGGACGAACTGCGGTTCCTGGGGCAGATAGTGGATGCGTGCCTTCGGGTTGCGCCAGATTTCGCCGCTGTCCGTATCCGTCAGACCGGCGATGATCTTCAGGAGCGTCGTCTTGCCTGCCCCGTTGAGGCCGATGAGGCCCATCTTCTGGCCGCCGTCGATGGCAAAGGTCACGTCGTCGAAAAGGACGCGCAGGCCGTACGATTTCTTTACATGTTCAACACTCAATATATTCATTATATGCTCTTCACTTTCTCTGTAGATTTGTCTTTACCGTATCACACGTGAACCCTCACCCGACTAAAGTCGGGTGCTTCCAACGACACGATTAAGCTCGTGTCATGCTGTCTTTAGGACAGCGGACTGTCTTTCTACGATAAGGCACTGAACTCAGATAACTTGATGGCATTACGCCACAAGCTCCGCATTCAGGCTAAGTAACGTAGACAAGGTGCAGGTGGTTCTCTTGGTACATTGAGGAACTTTTGCCTCAATGCCCAACCTTGCCTTCGCAGGCAAGGATTTTAGGATTTCTCGAATAAAATACCGAGCACCAATGTTATAACTGGCAGACAGGTCACAATGATACCTTTTGCCAGTTTTGAAAGTACACATCGAATAATTGTGTTCGTCTCGCTCGACCTCACCAGAACCGTCGAAAGCGAGTTTTGATGTATTCCATGCACAAACACGACGGACGCGAACCCCATCACGGTGGGCTTTGTCGGCAACGATACGCTGCACAGCTTGTGCCCGCCAATGATGGAGTTTCTGCTTCTTCGAGCCTCGCTTCTTACCCTGAGTGTCTAGATATTCAAATACAATTACGTCAGCGGAATAGAGCTTAGCTACATCAGCGATGAACTGAGCCGTCTTATGGGCAATGTCAAGATTTACGTCCTTTGCCTTTGCCCATAACCTCGGCATTTTCCTCGCACCCTGCTGCTGTGCTTTCTTGATTTTGTTCAGCTTATGCCCCAGAGAGTCTTTTTCTCTCGGCAGGGAAAGAATTTTCCTGCCGATGACAGTGCCATCTGATAACATAGCGGAACAAGTACAAGCATTGTTGATGCCAAGGTCTACTCCGATGATAATTTGACGGTCAATGGGTTTGTCTTCGAGTTTGACCTTTTCCTCGAAGGTAAAATCCAAATACCAGTTCTTCCCCCGTCTACGAAGAGTCGGTACGCACTCCTTGCGGGTTGCACAATGACGTTGGATATAGTCAACGTCAGATTTACGGAGCTGCACCTCCAGCCAATCCCAAGTATTTCGAATCCAGACTTTTAGTCTGGCTGTATATGTGCCAGTACGAACAAAGCAGTTGTCTCGATACATAGCTGGGTAGATATACCCTGCAACTGGACTCCCAGGTTCTTTCCCTTGCGGATTTTCTTCCCAGTTAGCATAGTTGCTTTTGTAGGAGGACACCTTGCCTACAGCCTCGGTGATAGCCGCACGGCGAAGATAACTTGGGAATTTGCCAAATCTGGAATCGAAATCGTATTTTGGGCAAGGATTCGATTTAGTATGATGAATTACGCACTCAATCGCTCTCTGTTTTTCGAGAGAGCGTTCGATTTCTTTGAGGGCATTCCATTCTTCTAAAGCCACACCAATAAGAAAGTCTACAGCTTGACGATAGATTCCCACGGTGTTAGCGAATGCACGATGCGAATCTCTGATTTTGGTTTTGTAAGTAGTCATTATCTTCATCGCCAAGCCCTCCTTTCTTACTCCTTTTTTCCTTGAGATTTGATGTATTCCCTAACTTGTGCTTCTGTGTTCTCAGAAACAGTCGTTATAAAATAAGACGGGTTCCACAAATGCCCTCCCCAGAGCTTCTTTCTGAGCGTATCACCGTGCTTTTTCATAAGCAGTCGAGCAGACACGCCTTTAATAGCTTTCATTATGTTTGGGATGAAGTGCTGCGGGGAACAGTCTATGAGAATATGTACATGGTCTTTGTTTGTGTTGAGTTCCAAAATTTCGAAGTCATTGTCATTGGCTATTTTTTCTAGTATCTGAACAAGGTCTTCGACAATTTCTGGTGTCAGTACCTTCTGTCTGTACTTCACACACCAAACGATATGGTAGTGTAAACAATAGACATATCCTCGACCATGATGGGTTTCTATTGTCATATTCTCACCTCCTGCATATATAATAACATATAAAGGAGGAAAAATCGATGATTTCAAGGTTTTATTTGCGATTTTACAATGACATATGTTATGTGCCGCCTAACTCATGACTAAAGTCACGAGTGTGCGGCGACACTTCATCAAACGTCAAACATCAAGCCCTAAGAGCAACCCCTCCAGCCCTCTGGGCTACCTCCCCTATTAAGGGAGGCTTTCCCCTTGCCAACAGCCCCCACGGGTGTACAATATAAAGAATAGATAAAACACAAAAGGATGTGAAAAAAATGAAAGAGGTCAAGGAAAAGAAGAAACCTATATTATTCTACTATATCCTCGCTTTGCTCCTCATTTTTATGTTCAACGCCATCGCCCGGCCTTATTACGACCGTCAAACAGGTCGACTACGGCACGTTCATGAACATGACGGAAGATGAAAAGATTGCTGACGTCCAGATTGAAGAAAACCAGATTCTCTTCAAGGACAAGGACGGCAACGAATACCGCACGGGCGTCGTCAATGACCCGCAGCTGACGGAACGGCTGCACAAAGCCAACGTCTCTTTCAATGAAGAAATCAAGGAAAAGGATTCGCCCTTTACGGACTTCCTCATCGCCTGGATCCTGCCGATCCTCATCTTCTTCGGCATCGGCTACTACTTCAACCGGAAAATGACTGATGAACCGCGGCGGCGGCAATTCCCTGATGTTCGGCGCCAAGAACCAGGTCAAGGTCTATGTGCCGTCGGCGAACGGCATCCACTTCGATGATGTCGCCGGCGAAGATGAAGCGAAGGAAAACCTTTCGGAAATCGTCGACTTCCTGCATCACCCGGACAAATACGCTAAAATCGGCGCCAAGATGCCGAAAGGCGTCCTCCTCGTCGGTCCTCCGGGCACAGGCAAGACGATGCTCGCCAAGGCCGTTGCCGGTGAAGCCGGCGTGCCCTTCTTCCCCATTGCCGGTTCGGAATTCGTCGAAATGTTCGTCGGCATGGGCGCCTCGAAAGTGCGCGACCTCTTCCAGCAGGCCAAACAGAAAGCACCGTGCATTATTTTCATCGATGAAATCGATGCCATCGGCCAGAAGCGTACGGGCAGCGCCATGGGCAACAGCGAACGGGAACAGACGCTGAACCAGCTCCTGACGGAAATGGACGGCTTCAACGCCGACGACAACGTCGTCATCCTGGCTGCCACGAACCGTCCGGAATCGCTCGACCCGGCCCTCTTGCGGCCCGGCCG
>URLP01000136.1 GCA_900548635.1 uncultured Megasphaera sp. | reverse complement strand
TTCTATTGAGCCGACAGACGGCGTTTTTTATCCGGGCCTGGCCATGGTGGATCCGGAGAAAGGGGAAATCATGCGTACTTTTCTGCCTGTGCCGGCGATTCCCATTGCTGTCTTCGATGCCGGCGGCACTGTCGATACGGTGGCCTTTCACCGGTCCCTGCAGGGCCGCATAAAGACAGAAACGCTTTTCGTCCGTCAGGCCCGGCAGCGCCTTCTTTGCGGGATTTCTGCAGAACGGCTGGGCGAGGCGGCTTCGCGCAGTGCCCTGGCCAATCAGGCTGTGCTGCTGAAACCGGCTTTTCCGTCCTTTCTCCGCCGGGCCCGGCAGCATGCCTGCGTCGTCGGTGTCAATGCGGCCCACAGCGGCACGGTGGCCGGCGTCTTTTTCCGCCCCGGCACAGCGCGGCCGCAGCAGGAAGCGGTGATTGATGATCTCAGCCGCCGTTTTCCGCAGTGGACCTATTACGATACGGTCTGCCTCTGCAGCGGCGGTATTTTCATAGAAAGCAGGTGATCTTATGCTGCAGCGATTCGAACACGGCGGCAATGTCTATCAGACTGCGCCGCACGGTAAAAAATGGCTCGATTTCAGTGCCAATATCAATCCCTTAGGCTTGGCGCCGTCTGTGCGTCAGGCCTTAAATGCGCACCTGGAGAACATCGTCCATTACCCGGATCCGGCCGGGACGGCACTGCGCCGGGCTTTAGGGGCGGTTTACCCGCTTGCACCGGAGTCCGTCCTCCTCGGCAACGGGGCGGCGGAACTCTTTTATCTTTATATGCATACCTTCCGGCCCCGCCGGGTCCTGCTGCCGGTACCGTCTTTTGGTGAATATGAACGCGCGGCCCGGGCCGTCGGCGCTGCTGTCCGCTATGCCGTTCTCCGGGAAGAGGACGGTTTTGCCTTTCCCTGGGAAGAGCTGCGCCGGGCCTGCGGTCAGGTCGACTGCATTGTCCTCGGCAATCCTAATAACCCTACGGGGACCCTGGCCCCGGCAGGGAAGCTCCTGGACCTGATCGGCAGGGCCGCCCGCAAGGGGACGGATATCCTTGTCGACGAGTCCTTCCTCGATTTCCGGGACGATGAAGCCTCCTATTCCGTCCTCTCCCAGGCAGGAAAGCAGGAGAATCTCTTCGTCATCCGTTCGTTGACGAAATTCTATGCCCTGCCGGGCCTGCGCCTGGGCTTTGGCGCAGCGGCACCGACGCGCTGCGCGCTGATGGAAAAGCATAAAGACTGCTGGAATGTCAATGTCCTGGCTCAATACGCCGGTGTTGCGGCTTTGGCGGATACGGCGTATCAGACGGCTTCGCGCCGCCTGGTCGCCCAGGAACGGGACTGGCTCTATGGTCAGATGGCGGCTCTGCCGGCACTTCACGTCTATCGCCCGGCCGTCAATTTCATCTTCTGGAAGCTGACGGATCCGGCAGGAAAGGTCTCCGATTTGGCGGCCGCCCTTCGTCGGGAAGGGATACTGATCCGGGACTGCGCTAATTATCCGTCCCTGACTGCGGCGTACGGCCGCAATGCCGTCCGGCCCCACGAAGAAAATAAAAGATTTATGCATGTATTGCGAGAAAAATTAAATAAGTTCGACAATTCACAAAAAGATTAAAAAAAGATTAAAAACGCATTAGAATTCGATTAAACTTGCGAAAAAGTCATGATTTTTTTTTGTTTCTATGATAGAATGAACACATAAATTAAATTATTTAATTTTTAATATTTTCTGTCCTTATGATTTGTCGAAATTATTTAAAATTAAAAAAGATAGGAGGAATTCATATGGGAGAAAATAAGGGTAATCGAACAATCGCAATCGGTTTGATGCTGTTTGCACTGTTCTTCGGCGCTGGGAACCTCATCTTCCCGGCTGCGATGGGTCAGGCTGCCGGCTCGAATGTCTGGTGGGCTGTCTTAGGCTTTGTCGTCACCGGCGTCGGCCTGCCCCTGGCAGGGGTCCTGGCCATGGGCTACTCGGGCTGCAAGAACCTGCAGGAACTGGCAGGGCGTGTCCATCCGGCCTACGGCCTCTTCTTCACGGTCATCTGTTATCTGACCATCGGGCCGTTCTTCGCCATCCCCCGTACAGGCAGCGTGTCCTATGAAATCGCCGTCCGTCCTTTCCTGCAGAGCGGCGGCAGCGACATAATCATGACGGGCTTTTTGGTCCTCTTCTTCGCCATTTCTTTCTGGCTTTCCGTATCGCCGCAGAAACTGGTCGACCGCATCGGCAAGATCCTGACGCCGGCCCTCCTGATTACTATCCTGCTGCTCATCGCGAAATCCTTCATCACGCCGCTCGGCTCGCCGCAGGAACCGACGGCAGCTTATGCAACGGCTTCCATTGCCGCTGTCCAGGGCATCCTTGACGGCTACAACACGATGGATGCCATCGCCTCTTTGGTCTTCGCCATCCTGGTCATCGAATTCGTCATGGAAGACGGTGCGACGGAACCGAATGCGATTACGAAGGAAGTCTTTAAAGCCGGCCTGATTGCCGTCGGCTGCCTGGCTTTCGTCTACATTTTCATCGCCAAGATCGGCGCGGACAGCGTCGCCGCCTTCGGTATCCAGGAAACAGGGGCACCGGTCCTCTCGAAGAGCGCCATGATCCTCTTCGGCAACGTCGGCGCCATCATCCTGGCGGTCATCGTCCTTTTGGCTTGCCTCTCGACGTCTATCGGCCTGATTACGTCGTGCGCTACGTATTTCAATGAACTCGTCGGCAACATCGGCTATAAGAAATGGGTTACCATCTTCACAATCGTTTCCTTCTTCGTCGCCATGTTTGGCCTGAAGACGATCATCGTCGCCGCCATTCCGGTCCTGATGTTCATCTATCCGCTCGTCGTGGCGATCATCATCCTGACCTTCCTCAACAATCTCTTTGACGGACGGCAGTGCGTCTATGCCTGGACCATCGGCCTGACCCTCATCCCGGCCTTGGTCACGGGCCTGCAGACAGCAAAGATTGGCCTCGGACCAATTGACAATATCTTCAACACCATGGTACCGCTTCACACTTTGGGCATGGGCTGGATCAGCTTTACCATTGTCGGCTTCATCATCGGTTATATTTGGAAATGTGCAGTGTCTTCCAAGAAGACCGACGCCAATTAATGTTAGGAGCTGACTTATATGAATATTTTACGCCGCAAATCGTTTGATGACTTGCTGGCGCATACGAAGGAAAAGAAACTGAATAAGGCCCTGGGGGCTTTTGATATCACCCTCATGGGCCTGGGCATCATCATCGGCACGGGGATTTTCGTCCTCACGGGTATCGGCGCTGCAAAATACGCCGGCCCGGGCCTGATGCTCTCCTTTGTTTTTGCCGCCATCACCTGTGCCTTTGTCTGTCTCGCGTATTCCGAGCTGGCCTCGTTCCTGCCCGTTTCCGGCAGTTCCTATACCTATGCCTATGCCTCGCTCGGTGAAATCTTTGGTTGGTGGGTCGGCTGGAGCCTGATTTTGGAATATTCCGTCGGCGCCAGCGCCGTTGCCGGCGGCTGGTCGGCGTACTTCGTCGGCATCCTTCATTCGTGCGGCATCGATTTGCCAAAAGCCTTGACAGCAGTGCCTGCGGACGGCGGCCTCATCACCCTGCCGGCGGTCCTCATCGTCGCCTTGGCGACGGCACTCCTGGTCATCGGCGTCCGCGAAAGTGCACACGTCAACCGCATCCTGGTCTATGTCAAGATCGGCACGATTTTCCTCTTCCTTTTTCTGGCAGCGCCGCACATCGAACCGATGAACTGGCAGCCTTTCCTGCCGTACGGCATCCACGGCGTCTTCGCCGGCACGGCGGTCCTCTTCTTTGCCTACCTCGGCTTCGACGCTCTCTCGACGGCAGCGGAAGAAACGAAGAATCCGAAACACGATATGCCTATCGGCATCATTTCTGCCCTGGCCATCTGTACGGTCCTTTATATCGCCGTCTGCGCCGCCATGACCGGCGTCGTCCCGTATCCCATGCTCGATACGGCAGCACCGGCGTCGTTCGTCCTGGAATACATCGGTCTCCATCTCGGCTCGGCCATCGTCGGCACCGGCGCTATCTGCGGCCTTTCGACGGTCGTCCTGGGCATGCTCTTCGCCCAGAGCCGCGCCCTCTATTCCATGAGCCGCGACGGCCTGATGCCCATGAGCCTCTATAAGGTCCATCCCAAGTTCCATACGCCGTACATTATCCAGATCATCATCGGCATCATCGTTGCCTGCATCGCTGGCTTCACGCCAATCCACGTCGTTGCTGAAACGTGCAGCGCCGGTACGATTTTCGCCTTCCTCTGTTCCTGCGTCGGCATCCTCGTCCTGCGTCGCCTCTATCCGGACCATCCGCGCGGCTTCCGCTGCCCGGCTGTCCACATCATCGCGCCCCTGGGCTTCATCTGCTGCGCTTTCATCTTCTCAGAACTCTCATCGCGCACGCTCTGGCTCTTCGCAGGCTGGACCGTCCTGGGCCTGATCATCTACATGGTCTACGGACGCCGCCACAGCCTCCTGCA
>URLP01000135.1 GCA_900548635.1 uncultured Megasphaera sp. | reverse complement strand
CTCTGCGCGCCGTCCGCGACCACCGCGATGCTGTCAGCCAGGCGGATCTGGAAGAAAGTATCGAAGTCGTCATCGCCGGCTACCAGAAGAAGAACGCCATCCTCTCGGACGACGAAAAGAAGACCGTCGCCTACCACGAAATCGGCCACGCTCTGGTCGCCGCCCTGCAGAGCCACTCGGCACCGGTCCAGAAGATCACCATCATCCCCCGCACCTCCGGTGCCCTGGGCTACACTATGCAGGTCGACCAGCAGGATAAATACATCCTCTCGCGGGAAGAGCTGGAAAACAAGATTGCCACCCTGACTGGCGGCCGGGCCGCAGAAGAAATCGTCTTCCACCAGGTCACGACCGGCGCGTCGAACGACATCGAACAGGCGACGAAGCTCGCCCGGGCCATGATCACGCGCTACGGCATGACCGATGAATTCGACATGGTCGCCATGGAAACAGTGACCAATAAGTACCTCGGCGGCGATACGTCCCTGGCCTGCGCGCCGGAAACGCAGAAATACATCGACGCCAAAGTCGTCTCCGTCGTCAAGGAACAGCACGCCAAGGCCAAGAAAATCCTCGAAGATCACCGTCCGGCCCTCGATGCCCTGGCCAAATACCTCTACGAAAAAGAAACCATCACAGGTGCAGAGTTCATGGACATTTTGGGGAAGTACAAAGTTTGATGTTTGATGTTTGAAAGGGATTATGCATGATGACAGAAGCCTTCGTGCACAATCCCTTTTCCTATATACAACCTCTGGCAAATGTGCTAAAATTAGATGTTATTGTTGATAAAATACTGTGAAACTAAGGGGTTATTATGGCAAACAAGTTTATCTCCGGCACTTTGATCCTGACGCTGTCCGGCTTTGTCGTCAAGGCCATCGGCAGCATCAACTGGATCATCCTGTCCCGTATCCTCGGCGGCGAAGGCATCGGCATCTATCAGATGGCCTTCCCGATTTACCTGCTGGCACTCGATTTGTCCAGCGCAGGCCTGCCGATTGCAATTTCCATCATTACGGCAGAAAAAGTCGCCAAGGAGGACTACTTTGGCGCCCAGCGCATTTTCCACGTTTCTTTGTCCATGCTCTGTACGACGGCGCTTTTCTTGAGCATCGTCATGTTCTTCGGTTCGAGCTTCCTCATCGACGAGCATATCATCCGCGAAAGCCGGGCTTATTACTCCCTCATCGCCCTGGCACCGGCTATTTTCTTCACGACGATCATCGCCGGCTACCGCGGCTACCTGCAGGGCTGGCAGCAGATGACGCCGACGGCGATTTCCCAGATCGTCGAACAGCTCGTCCGCGTCGTCGTCATGCTCGGCTTTGCCGCCCTTCTCCTGCCATACGGCCTTGATTATGCAGCCGGCGGCGCCAGTCTCGGCGCCGGTGCCGGCGGTTTTGCGGCCTGGCTCGTTTTGGTCTACTACTATTATAAACTGAAACGCTCCCTGCCCGTAGACGGACCGAAATTCGAACAGGAAAGCATCAAGCACATCCTGAAGCGCCTCATCGTCCTGGCCATCCCGATTTCCCTGTCGAGCATCATGCTCCCTGTCGTCTCCAACCTGGACCTGCTCATCGTACCGCGCCGCCTGGAAGTCGCCGGCTATTCGACGCATCAGGCAACGGAACTCTTCGGGTACCTGACGGGCATGTCCGTACCGCTCATCAACCTGGCCACCATCCTTACGGCAGCCATGGCCATGAGCCTCGTGCCGGCTATCAGCCATAGTTTTACATTAAAGGAATTCGATGAAATCCGCGAACGGACGGCGACGTCCATGCGCGTCTCCTTTCTGGTCACCATTCCTTTCAGCGTCATCCTCTACGTCATGGCCGGCCCGATCGTCACCTTCATCTACAACGCGCCGGCAGCGACGGATGCGACGCGGGCCGTGGCCATCGCTATCTGCTTTCTGGGCCTCCATCAGATTTCCACGGCCATCCTGCAGGGCCTGAAAAAGCCGAAGATTCCGGTCATCAACATGGGCGTCGCCTGCGTGGCCAAGGTCCTCTGCAACTGGTTCTTAGTCGCCATCCCGGCCCTGGGCATCACCGGTGCTTCCTACGCCACCGTTGCCGATATCGGCGTCGCTGCTGTTCTCAACATGTTCTTCATTTACCGCAAGATCGGCTACGTCATCGACGTCAGAGTCGTCCTCAAGAACATCATCTCGGCGGCTATCATGGGCGTCATCATGTATTTCATGTATGACTTCCTCTTCCCCTTCCTGGGACTCTTCCTCGACCTCTTCCTGACCTGCATCGTCGGCCTTGCCATTTACGTCGGCTGCATGGCCGCCTGCGGCGGCGTCACCCGGGAAGATGCGGCCAAGATTCCCTTCGTACGTCGCTTCTTTTAAGAGAAAGTTTTTAGTAAATAAAACGAGCTCGCTTGCGCATCGCAAGCGAGCTTTTTTCATTTATTCGGACAGGGAATCCCTACAATTTCCATTGATAAATGGAGATTGCCCCAAAACGGCGTAGGGGTCGCCACGTGCCGCAGGGGCACCCGAGGCAGCATTGTCAGTTTGAGTTTAAAGGCGCACAGCGCCATCTGATTCCGAGTCGGCCGACGGTTAACCCCTGTATTTCTCCACGAAGCGCGCCATGCGCTTGAGGGCTTCCTGTATGGTGTCCATGCTGGCAGCGTAGGAAATGCGGACGAAGCCTTCGCCCTGGTCGCCGAAGGCTGTGCCCGGGACAACGGCGACTTTTTCTTCCTGGACGAGTTTTTCACAGAATTCTGCCGACGTCATGCCCGTGCAGCGGATATCCGGGAAAATATAGAAGGCACCTTTCGGCTCGAAGACAGGCAGACCCATGTCGCAGAGGCCTTTGTAAATGACTTTGCGGCGGCGGTCGTATTCCTGGCGCATGGCTTCGACTTCGGCGTCACATTCTTTGAGGGCCGTAATTCCGCCGACCTGGGCCGTCGTATTGGCGCACATGATAGCGTATTGATGGAGTTTTAAAATCGGTGCCAGGCCTTCGCGGGGCGCACAGATATAGCCGAGGCGCATGCCCGTCATGGCATAGGCCTTGGAGAAGCCATTGAAGATGACCGTCCGTTCGCGCATATCCGGCAGTTTGGAGAAGGTCGTGAATTTCGCATCGCCGTACATGAGTTCGCAGTAGATTTCGTCAGAAAGGACGATGAGGTCGTGTTTCTTGGCGAATGCCGCGATGGGCATCAGTTCTTCAGCCGACATGACCGTCCCTGTCGGGTTGTTCGGATAGCCGATGACGATGGCCTTGGTCTTCGGCGTGACGACTTTTTCCAGGGCATCGGCTGTCAGTTTGAAGTCGTGTTCCGGATAAGTCGGCACAAAGACCGGCGTGCCGCCGGCCAGTTCGACCGACGCCGGATAAGCGACATAGGCCGGATCCGGGATGATGACTTCATCGCCCGGTTCGGTAATCGCCAAAAGGGCCATGGCCAGACCTTCGGAAACGCCGACAGTAACCAGGATTTCGTCCTTCGGATCATAGTGGACGCCATAGCGCTTTTCAAAATGTTCACTAATCGCTTCACGCAGTTCCAGCATGCCTGAGTTGCCGGTATAACTCGTTTCCTTCGCGTCGAGGCTGGCCTTCATGGCCGCCAGGACCTTATCCGGTGCGGCAAAATCCGGTTCGCCGATACTCAAAGAGAGGACCCCTTTCACCTGAGCCGCAATATCGAAGAACTTACGGATCCCCGAAGGTTTAATGGCCCGGACATTGGCCGCCGTTTTCTCATTCCAATTCATAATAATGCACCGCCTTTTATATGATTATTTTGCATTTTATTATGCATTTCTTATATATGTAGTATACCATATACAAGAAAATCATGAAAGGGAAAAAAAAAGATTGCTGCTGACGCAGCAATCTTTTTTCGTGGTTCGTTTGTCGTTCATCGATGAACGATTTCTTACGGTTTATCAAATAAATATTCTTCCCGGCCGACGACTTTGCCTTGTTTCATGTAGACTCTGGGGACGCGGCGCGAGATGTTGCACATGATTTCGTAGTTGATCGTGCCGCAGGCAGCGGCGATTTCTTCGATGGGGATGAAGCTGTCACCCTGGCGGCCGAAGAGGACGACTTCGTCGCCGGCGTGGACGTTGGCTTCGCCGCTGACGTCGATCATGCACTGGTCCATGCAGATAGCCCCGACCTGGGGGACGCGGTGGCCGTGGTAGAGGACGTCGACTTTGCCTGAGAGGATGCGGGAATAGCCGTCGGCATAGCCTACGGGCAGAGTCGCAATCTTGCGGCGTTCCGTTGCTTTGTAATGGCGGCCGTAGCTGACAGTGGCGCCGGCGTCGATGAGCTTGACGTGGGCGATGCAGCAGCGCAGGGACATGACCGGCCGCAGGTCATAGGGCGTAATGTCGATTTCCGGCGACGGTTCGCAGCCGTACATGATGATGCCCGGACGGACCATGTCGCAGTAGTATTCCGGCAGTTCCAGGACGGCCGCACTGTTGCAGCAGTGGCGCAGGGCAATGTGGATGCCTTCTTCTTCCATCACCCGGATACGGCGGTCGATGAT
>URLP01000134.1 GCA_900548635.1 uncultured Megasphaera sp. | reverse complement strand
GGCCGTACTGTTCGCGCGTAAAAGTCTTGTCCTTACAGTCCGAAACGGCGAAGTGCGTGAACATGCCGCGGATTTCGATGTTCGGAAGAGCGGCGATGGCCTTGATTTCCGAGACGGCGAATTCATTGACCGGGAAACCGACGCGGCTCATGCCCGTATCGACGGCGACGTGGACGCGCAGGGTCCTGCCAAGGCGGCTCGCTTCCTGAGAAAAGAACTGGGCATTCTTGAGATTGAAGACAGCCGGTTCGATATCGTATTTGAGGAGTTCTTCCGTCCGCCGCGCGTCCGTGTGCCCGAGGATGAAAATTTCATTTTTGATATGTGCATAGCGGCGCAGTTCGACGGCTTCGTCCAGGCTGGAAACGGCAAAACAGTCGGCACCGTTTTCGGCAAAGGTCTTGGCCAGTTCGACGCTGCCGTGACCGTAGGCATTAGCCTTGACGACGGCGGCGATTTTGACGTCCGGTCCGACGTGTTTGCGGATCTGCTGCATATTGTGAGCGGCCGCATCGAGGTCGATCTGGGCCCAGACGGCACGGCGCGTAAAATTCATCGTACTTTCATAAGCATTCATCATTATCGCTCCCATTCGGAATCATTTACATTCCTTAATGATAGCACAAGGCCTCAGTCAGCGTCAATGAGACGGCAGAGGCGGTCGAGGACATTTTCTTCCCAGATATAATTCGTGCTGAAGCGGCCGGCACTGCGCGGCTCCGCATCTTCTGCCAGGCCTTCACCGTTCATGACGTAAAGAAAGCCGTCTTTCGTCCCGGGCCGCAGGAAGAGTCCCGACAGGAGACCAAAAGCCTGACCCGTGTGGCCCCAGAGGGAAACAGCCTTATCCCGGCAGGGCCGGGCAGGACCGGTGCCGTCGACATAGAATTCACCGAGGCCATAATCAAAGAGCGTCCGGCCGCAGGTATTGCCGTTAGCGCCGTCATAATGCCACTGGGGCCGGAACATCTCGCGCAGGGAAGATGGCTGCAGGACCTGTTTTCCCTGGTAAATACCGTCATGGAGCAGCATCTCCAGGGTATGCCCCATTTCTTCCAAAGAAAGGCGCAGGCCGCCCTGGGGCGAAAAGACCGTGGCGTTCGTGCCCGGCTGATAGCCTTCAAGAGGATAGGACTGACAGACGTCTTCGGCATAGGGATTCTGGAGGCGCACCGTATCGCGCGGCGGCTGGACGCCGTGATAGTCGTCGATCGTACCGTACCAGTCTCCCCTTTCGTCCCATCGTCCGTCAGGGCTGCGCTTCAGATAGACCGTGCCGAGGCGGGCAAATTCCGCTTCCTCCAGATTGCCCGGCAGGTAATCGCCATGGCAGTCCAAATCGCGCAGGATATGGTCTTTCTGATATACGTCGAAGCGCTGGCCCGTGACGGCTTCGATGATGGTCCCTAAAAGGCCGTAATTGAGGTTGCAGTACGTGAAATACTGGCCCGGCGCCTGGCCGCGCGGTGCAAAGTGAGCGCCGCCTTCCCAATAAGGGCTGCCCGGCGTAAAGAAAGTCCTGACACTCACAGACGGCGGGATGCTGTAGACTTTGCCGTCGCGCAGGCCCGACAGATGCGCCGCCAGGAGGCGCAGGGTCAAGGGGATGCCTGGATAGGCCGGATGGCGCAAAGGAAAGCCCAGGTATTCGCTGACATCATCGTCGAGGCAGACTTTCCCGGCCTCGACGAGCTGCATGAGTGTAAAGACCGTGAACATCTTCGAAACCGAAGCCAGACGGAAACGGCTCGCCGCTGTCATCGCGGCCGAGACGCCGGAAACCGCCGGCAAAACGGTAGATTTCGCGGCCACCTTTATAGGCAATGACGCCCAGACCGGGCACCTGCAAAGGCCCGTCGCCGACGAGGGCGGAGAAAGACGCGTCCCAGGCGTCCCGTTTATTCTGATTCATAATGACCTCCTAAAAAAGGGGCCGTCGCATAAAGCGACAGCCCCTTTTTCTCATCCTTTATAATCTCTCGGATAGATGGTGATGTCGAAGTGGTTCTTATCCCATTCGTGGGTGATCTGGTGTTTGTACGGGGACAAGGCATTGATCAGGACTTCATAAGCTTTGCTGCCCTGGTAAATGCCATCGTCGGAAATGTCGACTTTATAGCCGTTGGCATGGGAATAGATACCGTTGGCGTGATAGCCGTCTTCAGCGCCGCCAGTGATGGTGAAAGAGACGCCGGCCTGACGGGCTTCCGTGTTGAGGCGGTCCAAAAAGGCAATCGTCGAACTCTTGAAGTGAACCGTATCGGTCGTCCAGTTGCTGTCCCACGGCGTATCCATACCTTCCGTGCTGCTCCATTTGCGGAGGTTGCTCTTGCCGAAGTCGCGGCGGTAGGCGTAGGCATCGGCAATGGCCTTGTCATAGGAGTCATGCTGATACTGGTACTGATACTGGTCTTCGTACTTCATACGGTTCCAGTCTGTAACCGGCGTAGCCATATGGTTCGATTCGGCGTAGTGATATTTGACCGTATCGGGCGTAATCGTGCCCGGCTTATCGATATTGGCAAAGGCCGACGCCGGAATGAGCGCGTGGACGCGTTCTCTCAGGCGGTCGCCAATCTTATCCTTATTTTTATCATTGGCAGCCGAAGCTGTCGTCTTTACTTTTGCGTTATCTTCTGCCTGCGCCTGGGCAAAGGCAGTCATCGCTGCCGAAGGCGTTTCCGGTTTCTTGGCCTGAGCTGCCGAAACCGTGACAGAACCTATGATACAGCAGGCAAACAACATGGTAATGATTGCTTTCTTCTTCATTAAATTCCCCCTTGAAAATTGAAATTATGTATACACAAAACATTGTTTTCTATGAATAACATTTCAATTATACCATAAAAGGAGGAATTTGAAAAGTTTTTTCTAACGACCCAGGAGCTGGCGCTGTTCGATTTCCTGGGCAGCCGCTTCGTCCTGGTCGGCTTTTTTCAGCTCGCCGAGATGGCGCCAAATTTTGGCCCGCAGGCGGTAGCCGTCCTCATAGGGTTCGACTTCGAGGGCTTTTGTCACATAGTTGGCTGCCGTCCGGTAGTCGCCCTGGTCCATGGCCAGCTGACCGAGACTGTCGTAGACGGCCTGTTTATCATTATTGCTCTGGGCCAGGCTGACAGCTTTGTCATAATCTTTCCTGGCCAGGTTGAACTGCTTCAGCGCGCGGTAGCATTCGCCGCGGTTGTTGTAGTCCATGGCCGTTTCTTTTAAAGAAAGGGCTTTCGTCAAATCGATGATGGCTTCGCGCGGCCGGGACAAATTGGCATAGACAAGACCGCGTTCGGAATAGACGTCGCTGCTGTCGGGACTTCGCTTAGCCGCTTCGTTAAGGAGGGCCAGGGCCTGGTCATTGAGGCCGGCTTCTTCGGCGACGGCACCGGCCAGGTAATAATCACCGCGGTGGACGAGTTCATACATGACGCCGATTTTCCGGCTCTCTTTGGCCTGCTTCATTTCCCCTTTCTTTTCGTGGATCAAGCCTTCGAGGAAATAATTCTGCGGGAAAGCCGGCGCCAGGGTTTCGCCTTGTTTGATATCGGCCAGGGCTTTATCGTAATCATCAAGCTGCGTATAGGCCCGGGCACGGTTGAAATACATCAATCCTTCCAGCGGATTATCGTCCTTTGTCAGGTCAAGGGCCTTCGTATAGTCGTTGACGGCCATCTGGTACTCTTTCCGCTGTTCGTAAATGGAGCCGCGGTTCAGGTAATGGAAGGCCTTATCCGGTTCCAGGGAAATGGCCTTGTCGCAGTCGGCCAGGGCCTCGTCACTGCGCCCGAGGAACCAGTAGACCGTACTGCGGTGGTCGTAGGCATTGGCATTGTTGGGATTCTTCTCGATCTGGGCATTGACGATCTGCAGGGCTTTCTCATAATCTTTTGCCTGTACAGCCTGAAGGAGTTCACTTTCACCGCTGGCTTTTATGGTCATGGTCACATCGGCCGCCGGAGGCTGCGTACTGCCTTCTGCCAGCGACACACAGGGCAGGGCCAGAAGGCACGAGGCCAGGCCGGCGAATAGGCACTGTTTCAATCGGTTCATGGTAATCCCCCTATCTCACGTGAAATTCACCGTACTTTAAATAATTCGACATTCATCGGGAAATTCCTTCTCCACCGTGCTATAATGTAGGAAAAATAATCGTAGAAGGTGATTTTTCATGTATTCTGATGAATATGAGGCTTCCGCCAGGGGAGCGGCCGCCAAGGTCCGCCTGCTCCGCAAGAATCCCCGGGGCTATCTCATGCTCTCCCTCTTCGGCGGTGCCTATCTCGGCATCGGCGTCCTCCTGACCTATGTCATTGCCGGCTACCTGAGCCCGTCGCCGGCCGCACACATCGTCATGGGCGCGTCCTTCGGCGTCGCCCTCAGCCTGGTCATCATCGCCGGCTCGGAAATGTTCACGGGCAATGCCTTCGTCCTCTACAACGGCCTGCGCGAAAAGACGGTCAGCGTCGGCGATGTCCTGGGGCTCCTGATTTTCTGCTATATCGGCAACTGGCTCGGCGCCCTCATCCTCTCCTTCAGCTTCTGGGCTGCCGGCCTCGATACGGGCAACACAGCGGCGGCCCTCGTCCAAGCAGC
>URLP01000133.1 GCA_900548635.1 uncultured Megasphaera sp. | reverse complement strand
CTGCCGCAACGGCAGGCCTTTTTTCTATTCTTCTGCACGGAAGCGATAACCGTTTCCCCAAACGGTTTCGATCGCCGTGAATTCCGGTTCGACTTCGTTGAGCTTGTCCCGCAGGCGGTTGACGTGGACCGTCACCGTCGCCAGTTCGCCCAGGGCATCGAGATGCCAAATCATTTCAAAAAGGTACTTCTTGGAGAAGACCTGATTGGGATGACGGGCCAGGAACAAGAGCAGGTTGAATTCTTTGCCGGTCAGGTTGATTTCTGTTTTCCCCCGGAATACCTGGTGGCGCTTGATGAAAATGCGCAGGTCGCCGACCTGGATGTCCGGCTTGTTGTCGTCCGCTTCCTGGAGACGTACCCCTAAGAGTCTCTGATGGATGTCCAGATGCGCCTTCAGGCGGGCCATCATTTCGGACGGATTGAAGGGTTTGACCATGTAGTCATCGGCCCCGAGACCGAGGCCCCTGATCTTGTCATCATCGCTCCCCCGGGCTGTGATGAACATGATCGGGACATTGCTGATATCCCGCAGTTTGCGGCACAGTGTAAAGCCATCCGTGTCGGGCAGGCCGATATCGAGCAGGACCGCTTCGATAGCCCCGCTGTCAAAAATCTTCATGCCTTCCTTTCCCGTCATGGCTACGGACACTTCAAAGCCGTTGGACTCGAGAAAGTCCCGTTCGATGGCAGCAATCATGCTGTCGTCTTCAATAATCAAAACGTGCGCCATAACTATACCCCCTCGTGTACAGGCCCCCGCTGCAGCTTAGTTCCCCATCTGCAGTCTGCGGAAGCCGTAATTCAAAATGGCCGGTGCGTCGGTCCAACGGTCGTCATCGTTGAAAAGGGCTACGACCAAGGTGTGACCGTCGCGCGTCGCCGAAGCCACCAGACAGTCACCGGCAGCATTGGTGAAGCCGGTCTTGACGCCGTTGGCGCCGGGATAGCCGCTGGTCAGGAAATGGTTCGTCGTCGTGACGTGTTTCGGCGCCCGACCGTCCAAATATTTTACATCATAGGATTTTAAGCCTACAATATAACGAAATTCAGGGAAGTTCTTCATCCCGTAGGCCGCCATCCTGGCCATGTCGATGGCCGTCGTGTGATGGTGGGCCGCCGTCAGGCCGTTGGGGTTGACGAAATTCGAATGGGTCGCGCCCATCTTGACGGCTTCCTGGTTCATCTTGGCCGCATAGCCGGCGACAGAGCCGCCCAAGGTCTGGGCAACGGCGACGGCCGCGTCGTTACCGGAAACGACCATCATGCCCCGCAGGGCTTCGCGGATGCTCAGCTTATCGCCCGGGGAAATGCCCAGGCTCGACGGTTCCGTATTGGCCGCTTCCCAGGAAATCTGCAGGGGCTGATCCAATTTATCACCATATTGATCCAGGGCCGTAATCAAGGTTACGATTTTCGTCGTGCTCGCCGGATGGATCCACTTCGTCGGATTGACCTGATAAAGTACCTTGCCCGTATCGACATCGATCATACAAGCCGCTTCGGCCCCTGTCGACGGCGTATAAGCCTCTGCGGCAGCCCCCATGGAGCCCATGACGAAACCGACAGCCAGGACAGCCGTCAGCATCATTCGTTTAATAATAGAAAACATCAATTTCTCCTCTTCTTTCTAAAAAAAGATTTAAATTCTAAACAAATACAAATCCATACTAAACTATTATAACACTTCTTATTATATTTTTTATCAAATCGTATGTCAATCTTAGAGTTTGATGTTAAATGTTTGATGTGAAAGGGTTAAAATTTATACTTCAAACTAAAAAAGGGACCATGCGCACGGAGTGAATCTCCATGCGGCGGTCCCACATATGCTGCGCCAGCGCCTTACTTCACTTCCTGGCGGAAGATTTCGTCACCGATGGTCTTGACCCAGAAGCCGATAAGGTTGCCGAAGGTTTCGCGGTTCTTGTCTTCTTCGGCGGCTTTGATGACGTAGGTCACGAACTGCTTAGCCCAGGAATAACTGAAACGGTCGAACTGGGCCTTGCGGTTGGCGTCGGCGATTTGTTCGACGATGGGCAGGAAGATATCCTGCGTCACTTCTTTCAGGCGGTCCGTGATGGGATAGACATAGGCCATGCCTTTGGCGTCTTTCTGCATGAAGACCAGGGCCAGTTTATCCGCATCATGACTGTCGTCCGCGTAGTCGATATGGTACGCTTCCAGGGGCAGCCGTTCCTTGCCGTCTTCACTGAGAAGCTGATAAGCGCCGTATTTGATGATTTCATAAAGGCGGTCATCGTAGGAACTTTCCAGTTCGATGATCTTTTCGCGCCATTCGCCCCAGGTCAGGCAGGCACGGCACGTGTATTTCGTAAAGGACGGTGCGCCCAGGGCATCCTGGACTTCCTGCGACGAGACGCGTTCCTTCGGATCCGGGATGTGCCAGACGAGGAGCTTCTTGTCCCGGTCGATATAGAGGCACTTGCTTTCCATATGGATCTTGGCGTGGCAGTGCGGGCACGTGTAGAAAAAAAGGTCTTCATCGAAATGGACGCGTTCTTTAAGTTTTTCATCCACCGTATCGATGACGTCCCATGTCGGGAAAACGCCGAATTCATGACAGGCCGGGCACTGGACGGTGACGTCGAGGGCATGGGTCCCATTTTTTTTTGCCATTTTTTTACACTCCTTCCTCGCTGACAGAGGGATATAAGGCCATGATCTTCGCCGCGGCCTGTTCGATATCGACGAGGCTGCGCTTCCTCAATTTCAGGAAGGGATGGATGATGGCTTCGATTTTCTTGACTTCTTCCGAAAGGGCAATGGGATCCGGCGCATCGTCACGGCTCTGCATGAGGGCCAGGGCCGCACCGGCATCTTCCAAAAGGCCTGCCTGTTCACTGCCGGCGGCATCGCTGAGGCGGCGCAGCCAGAAGAAGACGGCCGCTTTCGTATAGGCTTCCTGTTCTGCCGCGCTCGTGCAGACCAGATCGATGCGGTCGAAGACAGCCCCTTCCGTCAGGAGCAGCGGTACCGCCGCAGAAGCGGCGCGCTGCAGGGGATAGCGTTTTTCTTCCGTGCAGAGAGACGCAAAGGCCATGTGCTTCAACTGCTTTTCATCGGCCAGATGGATGGCCTTCTTGTACGCCGCGAGGAGTTCCCCTTCTTCGCCGCGCTTGCCGCCGACCCAATAGGGTCCGACAGCGTGGATAACAAACGAGGCCTTCAGTTTATAGCCCTTGGTCATGACGGCACTGCCGACGTGGCACATGCCGATCTTGCGGCATGAGGCGGAAAAAGAGAGGCCCCCTTTCTGATGAATCTTTGTGCTGACGCTATTCGTTGGCAGGAGTGTCGAGCTGGCCGAGTAAACGATCCCGTCCGCTTTCCAATCCGATAAATCACCTAACAATACACGAAACTGCATCGTAGTCACACCCTTTCCAATGGTTACTCTTTCCCTATTATATCATCACTTGACAAAGGTATTAATAGCCTTTTTGAGATTTTCTACGGCTTCTTCGTCGTGTTCGCGGATAGCGTCGACGATGCAGTGGTCGATATGGTCTTTGAGGATGACCCGGCTCACGCTGGCGACGGCGGAATGGACGGCGGCCAGCTGGACCAGGACGTCGCTACAGTCGCGGCCGTCTTCGATCATACGCTTGATGGCCTCGACGTGGCCGGTGATGCGCGAGAGACGGTTGAGGACGCGTTTCGTCTCCGTGTGCGCGTGGGGATGCTGCAGTTTGCCGCTCAGCGGGACTGCCGGCGCCTCTTCGTCTTCGTCGTAGACGAAATCGTCAGGCGATGCGCCCTTGACGACGCGCAGGAAATAGCATTCGTCCGTATCCATGGCGATGACCACGGAAAAACCGGCGCTGATCAGCTTTTCCTCGAGGACGTCGACAGGCGGCAGGACGGGCGTGCCGCCGTGGATGGCGTTGACGGCGCGGCGCGGCATGTCATGCATGATGAGCAGCGTGCCGCCGTCCTTCAGGGCCTCATAGAAACGGCGGATGACGTCGCGGCTGTGAGCGGCGATATGGGGATAAAAGTTGAGGCAGGCAATGGCATCGTAATGCTTCTGCGGCAAATGATATTTCAGGACATCGCCTGTCGTAAAGGAGACATTGGCCAGGGACGAAAATTTCTCCTTGGCTACATCGATCATCTGGGCCGAATAGTCCATCCCTTCGACGCTCCCGGAAGATCCTACGGCATCCGACAAATAGGGCAGGAAGACGCCGGTGCCGCAGCCCGCATCGAGGACAGCTGCCCCGGACACAATGCCGGACAGCGTCACGAAACGCGACAGCAGCGCCTTATCGGCCTTGCGGTCCCGGTCCCAGTTGCGGGCATAATTTTCAAAAAAAACATGTTCTTTATCCATGGAATCCCTCCGTTAATCGTAGGTCGTTCGTCGTAGGGGTCGCCGCCTCTGCTGTCCGTTTTGGCAACCGCCTTGTGCTTCCTGTTAGTCAGCACCTTGCGGGCCAAAAAGGCTTAACCGGCGCCCCGCATGGGCGCCCCTACAACGTCAAACGATGAACGAACCACGAAAAAGGGACTGTCGCATTTGCGATAGTCCCTTGCTTTTCTGGTGCGGTTGGGGGGACTTGAACCCCCATGAACTTTCGTTCACTACCCCCTCAAAGTAGCGCGTCTGCCATTCCGCCACAACCGCAT
>URLP01000132.1 GCA_900548635.1 uncultured Megasphaera sp. | reverse complement strand
TGGACCGCAAGCTGCGCCGCAGCATGCAGCTCGAACTGATCAAAATCAAAGAAGAACTGGGCATCACCTTCGTCTTCGTCACGCACGACCAGGAAGAAGCATTGAGCATGTCCGACACGGTCGTCGTCATGAACCAGGGCTATATCCAGCAAATCGGCACGCCTGAAAGCATTTACAATGAACCGGAAAACGCCTTCGTCGCCGACTTCATCGGTGACAGCAACATCGTCGACGGCCTCATGGTCCATGATAAGCTCGTGCGCATCGCCGACTACGATTTCGACTGCGTCGACGTAAACTTCGGCACGAACCGCCCTGTCGACGTCCAGATCCGCCCGGAAGACATCGAACTGCGCCCGCCTCACGACGGCGGCTTCAACGGCGTCGTCACGAAGACCATCTTCGAAGGCATGACCTACAACATCACCATCGAGGCCCGGGACATCGAATGGCTCGTCAAGTCGACGAAGCACTACCAGCCCGGCGACGAAGTCAGCCTCTGGGTCGATCCTTTCAATATCCAGATCATGAATAAACCGGAATCGGAAGACGAAAGGGCGATGGAAAATGATTAATTCGACAGCGATCCGCAACCTCTTTACGGCGCCGTTCCTCATCTGGGCCGTCCTCTTCATCCTCTGTCCCCTTGTCGCCATCGCCTGGTACGGCCTGAGCGATGCCCAGGGGGCTTTTACGCTGGCCAATATCGGCCTGATTACGCACTGGGAATACCTGAAGGCCCTGGAACTGTCGGTCCTCCTGGCCCTGATCAGTACGCTCATCTGTCTCGTCGCCGCCTATCCGCTCTGTCTCATCCTGACGGAAAAGAAGCGGGGTAAAGGGTCGCTCCTTTTCATCCTCTTCGTCCTGCCCATGTGGATGAATTCCCTTTTGACGACCATGGCCTGGCAGACGATCCTTGAAAAGAACGGCATCCTCAACCAGTTCCTGCGCCTCTTGAACCTGCCCGACGTGATGATCATCAATACGCCCGCAGCCATCGTCATCGGCATGATCTATAATTTCCTGCCCTACATGATCCTGCCCCTCTACGTAGCCCTGAGCAAGATCAACGGCAACGTCATCGCCGCCGCCAGCGACCTGGGTGCCTCGTCGTGGCAGACCTTCACCAAGGTCATCCTGCCGCTTTCTTTGCCCGGTGCCATCAGCGGCATTACGATGGTCTTCATCCCGTCCCTGACGACTTTCTTCATCAGCGGCCTGCTGGGCGGCAACAAGGTCCTGCTCATCGGCAACATCGTCGAACAGGAATTCACCATGGCCTATGACTGGCATCTGGGCAGCGGCCTCTCCCTGGTCCTGATGCTCTTCATCATCGTCAACATGGTCCTGACGGCCTATTTCGACCGCAGTGAAGGGCAGGTGAAGAAGTGATGGGGAAATTGAAGAAACTCTATGTGGCTCTCGTGGTCCTTTTCCTCTATGCGCCCATCGGCGTCCTCGTGGCCCAGTCCTTCAACGCCAGCCGCTACCGCGGTCACTGGACGGGTTTCACTTTTAAATGGTACGGCGAGCTCTTCCAAAACGAGGGCATCCTCGAAGCGCTCCAGAATACGATCAGCATCGGCCTGGCGTCGGCGGCCATCGCTACCGTCCTCGGTCTCGTGACCTGCCTGGCCCTGCGCAGTATGGGCCGCAAGCAGCGCTCCGTCTATCTCGGCGTGGCCAGCATGCCCCTTTTAAATGCGGACATCGTCACCGGGATTTCCCTGATGCTCCTCTTTTTGGGCTTCGGCCTGCGCCTCGGCTACGGCTCGATCCTCATGGCCCACGTCGTCTTCAACCTGCCTTACGTCATCCTCTGCCTCATGCCGCAGCTCCTTTCGCTGGACCGCAACTGCTATGACGCCGCCCGCGACCTGGGCGCTACGCCCTTTGTGGCCTTTCGCCGCGTCGTCCTGCCCGAGTTGCGTCCCAGTCTCCTGGCGGGCTTCATGCTGGCCTTCACCATGTCCGCCGACGATTTCATCATTACGCACTTCACGAAGGGCGCCGGCATCGATACGCTGCCGACGGAAATCTATGCCGAACTGAAACTGGGCATCCATCCGGAAATGTACGCCCTGTCGACACTGGTCTTTGTCTTCGTCCTGGTCTTTGCCGTCCTGCTGATCATCAACCGCAGGCGCCTGGCGATGGGACGGAATTGGTAGGAAAGGGGAACGATGATGAAATATATCCGCTTGCTCCTGCTCAGCCTCTGCTGCCTTCTGGCCCTGAGCGGCTGCAGCTTCCTGGAAAGTGAAGAAGACGAAGAGAACGTCGTCTACGTCTACAACTGGGGCGATTACGTCGACCCGGAGACACTCAAGCAGTTTGAAGAAGAAACGGGCATCCGCGTCGTCATGGATGAATTCGATACGAACGAAAGCATGTATCCCCTCGTCTCGGCCGGCGCCGACCGCTATGACGTCATCTGCCCGTCGGACTATATGATCCAGAAGATGATCCACAACGGTCTTCTGCAGCCCCTCGACTATTCCCAGCTACCGAACGCCAAGAAATACGTGGGCAAACAGTTCTGGCAGCAGTCCGAGACCTTCGATCCGGGCAACCAGTATTCCGTGCCTTATTGCTGGGGTACTGTCGGCATCGTCTACAACCGCAAAATGGTCGATGACCCTGTCGACAGCTGGGCCATCCTCTGGAACGAGAAATATAAGAACGAGATCATCATGCAGGATTCGCCGCGCGATTCTTTCATGGTCGCCGAGAAACGCCTTGGCTATTCCCTGAATACGACGGATCCCCAGCAGATCAAAGAAGCGCGGGACCTGCTCATTGCGCAGAAGCCCCTCGTCCAGGCCTACGGCATCGACGATGTCAAGGATAAGCTCGTCTCCGGCGAAGCGGCCCTGGGCGTCGTCTTTTCCGGCGAAGCCCTGCGCATGATCCTCGAAAACAGGGACCTGGCCTATGTCATCCCGAAAGAGGGGACGAACCTCTGGATCGACTCGTGGGTCATCCCGAAGAACGCTGAACACGTGGAAAATGCCCATAAGTTCATCGACTTCATGAGCCGCCCGGACATTGCCTTAAAGAACTTCGAATACCTGACCTATTCCACGCCGAACACGGCTGTCCCGGAAATGGAAGAAGACGAAGACTACAAAGACAACCCCATCGTCTTCCCGCCGCAAGAAGCCTACGCCAACCAGGAAACGTACCAGTACCTCGGTGACGCCGGCGACAAACGCTACAACGACGAATGGATCCAGGTGAAAGTCTGGTAAATGATTCGTTTGACGTAGTTCGTGGTTTGTGTTCTCTACGACCCACGCCAAACGAACCACGAATCACGAAAAAAGCCTGCCGCATTCATTGCGGCAGGCTTTTTTCAACAATCACTAGGCCTGGAATTTTTTCCCTGTGAGCATTTCGTATGCTTCTTTGTATTTGGCGATGGTCTTGTCGATGACGTCCTGGGGCAGGAGGTAGTCGCTGTCCGGATTGGCTTTCAGCCAGTCGCGGACGAACTGTTTGTCATACGACGGCTGGCTCTGGCCGGCTTTGTAGCCTTCGAGGGGCCAGAAGCGGGAGCTGTCCGGCGTCAGCATTTCGTCGCCGAGGACGATATTGCCTTTGTCATCGAGGCCGAATTCGAATTTCGTGTCGGCAATGATGATGCCTTTGGAAAGGGCGTATTCGGCGCATTTTTTATAAAGGGCGAGGGTGTAGTCGCGGATCTTTTCAGCGTATTCCTTGCCTTTGCCCGGGAAGGTCTTGTCGATGAACGCAGCGCCTTCTTCGAGGGAGACGTTTTCATCGTGGTCACCGAGTTCCGCTTTCGTGCTCGGCGTGAAGATCGGTTCCGGGAGTTTTTCTGATTCTTTGAGGCCTTCCGGCAGCTTGATGCCGCAGACAGTGCCGTTCTTCTGATAGCTTTCCCAGCCGCTGCCCGTGATGTAGCCGCGGACGATGCATTCCATGGGGATCATGGTCAGTTTCTGGCATTTCATGCTGTTGCCGACGAACTGTTCCTGCTGGAAGAATTCCGGCATATCCGCGTTGTCGACGGAAATCATGTGGTTCGGGATGATGTCTTTCGTCAAATCGAACCAAAACTTGGACATCTGCGTCAAAATGGCGCCCTTATGGGTGATCTTGTTCTTCAGGATATGGTCGAAAGCGGAAATGCGGTCCGTTGCGACCATGATGATGCTGTCCCCTGCGTCATAGACTTCGCGTACTTTACCGGATTTAAAAGGTTTGTATTCTTTCATCTTGTCTGGCCTCCATGATTCAGAACTATTTATTATTGTAGAACAGTACTATCATAGCATATTTTGGAGAAATAAAAAAGGGTCTGCCGCATCTGCGGCAGACCCTTTTCGTAGTTCGTTCGTCGTCCATCGTTCATCGTTGTAGGGGGCGCCACGTGGGCGCCCCGCGTGAATTTTGTACACAGCCTCATCAAGCAGCTGTGAGGGCTTCGACCTACGACGAACGACCTGCGATGAACGGTTTTTACTGCAGATAATACGTCAGGCTGACGGTCTGGCTGATCGTGTCCGTGCCGGCTTCGACAGGCGTCGTGTCGGCAGCAGCTTTCGCGGCGCGCAGGCTCAGGTTGGCCATGTAGGGACGGGCGTAGGACGGGCTCGTGCCGTTGATGTTGATTTCCTTGACGGCACCGAGCTG
>URLP01000131.1 GCA_900548635.1 uncultured Megasphaera sp. | reverse complement strand
GCGGCACGAGGGCCAGGATGACGAAGGAAATCCCCGCCCCCGTAAGGATCGAGGGCACGAGTTTCCCCGGTTCCGCCGTGAAGCCCCGTGAGATTTCCGGTACGATATACTGCACGGCATAGCAGAAGACGGCAATATTGAAGACCGGTACGGCATAGGTCCAGTGAGCGTAGAGGATATCTGCGACAGGTACGCGGGCCGAAAGAAGTGACGCGCCGACAAGGAGAATAAGCATGGCCGTCATACCTGAACTCAAATATTTCTCAGCTACACCCGTAGCCTTAAGCCCCAGCCAGACCACGCTCGTCGCCCCGAGGGCAAAGAGGCAGCTGGCTATTTCCAGGGAAATACCGAAAAATTCGCTCAAAATCCTGCCGCAGCCGCTCGTATAGGCGATGAGACTGCAGAAGGACGTGGCGCCGACAGAAAAGAAAATCAGCCATGAACCGATCTTGCCGACATACTTTTCCGCCAGCCCGGAGAGCTGCAAAGGCTGCGACGTGCGCAGCGCCGTTTCTGCCACATAAAGCATGGAAATGACAGAAAAAAATCCTGCTACGACAAGCCACGTAAGCAGGACAGGCCAGCCGGCATTGCGACTGGCAAAAGCTAAACCTAAAACACCGGAACCAATGGTAGACCCGACGACCATCATCGTAGCCTCCATAAACGTAAGACGATGTACCTTGAGAGCAGCCTCTTTTTTCGCCGCTCCCGCCGATATAGTGTCCAACTCGTTCACATACTCCATAGAGAAAAAACCTCTTTTCCTGAGAAAATATGTTACCTGATGTCAGCATGTCCCGTCCATTATACCACATCGGCATAGAAGTGGCTAGAGGACGGCGTCGAAGTTTTAAGCAGGAAACAAGTCATTTCACGAAAAAGGGACTGCCGCTTCATGCGACAGTCCCTTTTCTTTTCTGGTGCGCCTAGAAGGATTCGAACCTTCGCACCCGGTTCCGGAGACCGGTGCTCTATCCCCTGAGCTATAGGCGCATATTGGTGACCCAGTAGGGATTCGAACCCTAGACCCACAGCTTAGAAGGCTGTTGCTCTATCCAGCTGAGCTACTGAGTCAATAAAAATGGAGCGGGTGATGGGAATCGAACCCACATAACCAGCTTGGAAGGCTGGCGCTCTACCACTGAGCTACACCCGCATCGAATCGGTATGGTCGGAGCAGCAGGATTCGAACCTGCGACCCCCTGGTCCCAAGCCAGGTGCGCTACCAAACTGCGCTATGCCCCGCCAACAAAAAGTATTATACAGGAAATGAAAGGGCTTGTCAACAGGCGTTGCAAATAATCCATATTCCGAGTAAAATATAAGTAATACGACTTAGGAGGTAATTGATATGCCTAGTGCAATGAGTATTCACTTTGAATCGGATCATCCTTTTGTCGCCGTTCCTCTGGAATGCGAAACGATTGAAGATTTGCAGGACCGGATCGACGAAATCTTAAAGAAACCTTATGACATGATTGCCTTTGACGCAGGCCTTTTCAACGGGACCATCAATCTCTCCCAGCTCTGGAACGCCCTGCTCTTCATCGCCCGCGATGCAGAACAGCCGTCGGTCCTCTTTTCCTGTGACAAGAGCAAGCTGCCGGAAATGTACCAGACCGACAACGACTATGCCACGATCCTGCGCTTTGCCATCCGCTCGGCCCTCATCGACGCCGTGAAAATCGAAGGCAGCCTCGATGCTGATGACATCGATGACATCGCCGCTCAAGCCAACGACCTCGGCAGCGTGCCGATCATCGTCGTCCGTGCGGAACAGGGCGCCAAAGCCGACGAACTGGTAAAGAAAATGGAAGACCTCTGGGATCTGGAAGCGAAGACCTTCGAACTCGCCGTCCCGGTAGAAACGAAAGAAGACATCCAGGCTTTGGAAGACGCAGCGAAGAAATTCAAGGAAGCCCATCACGACGCCACGGTCATCGCCCACCCCATCGGCAAGATCGCCAAAGAAGCCATGCTTAAAGGTGATACCTTCGGCGCGCCCCTGCTCTACACGACAGACGGTGAAGCCACAGACACCCTGCCGAGCAGCACGGATATCTATAAGATGCTCCATCCGGAGGAATGATGGCGCCTGCGGCGCCGTAGGCTTCGGCAAACGAATCACGCCAAACGAACCACAAAAGGGACTGTCGCTGAATGCGACAGTCCCTTTTTTCTATGTCTACAAATTGCAGGATAGGAAAAGCACAGGATTCTCTGCCTTTCTCTGCTCTTTACTGCAGTTCCTTGGTCAAAAGCTGGTTGACGACGCCCGGGTTGGCGCGGCCTTTGGTTTCTTTCATGATCTGGCCGACGAGGAAGCCGATGGCTTTCTTCTTGCCTGCCTTGTAGTCGGCGACGGACTGCGGGTTGGCAGCGATGACTTTCTTGACCATTTCTTCGAGGGCGCCTGTGTCGGTAATCTGGACGAGGCCCTGTTCTTTGACGACGACGTCGGCGGATTTACCGGATTTCCACATTTCCGGCAGGACTTTCTTAGCGATCTTACCGGAAATCGTGCCCTTGGCGATGAGTTTCAGGAGGCCTGCGAGGTCTTCCGGTTTGACCGGTGCCTGCATGATGGAGACGCCTTCTTCATTCAGTTTCTTGGCGAATTCGCCGAGCATCCAATTGGCTGCTTCTTTGGCATCGACGCCGGCTTTGACGACGGCTTCGAAGTAGTCGGCCGTCTGTTTTTCCAGTGTCAGCAAATTAGCATCGTATTCGGAAAGGCCCAGTTCGTCCTGGAAGCGCTTGCAGCGGGCATCCGGCATTTCCGGCAGTTCCTTGCGGACTTCTTCGATGTATTCCGGCGAGACTTCGATGGGGATGAGGTCCGGTTCCGGGAAATAGCGGTAGTCGCTGTCCCCTTCTTTGACGCGCTGCAAAATAGTGATGCCCTTGGCTTCGTCCCAGCCGCGCGTCGCCTGCTGGATGGTGCCGCCTTCGTCGAGGATTTCGGCCTGGCGGACGGCTTCGTATTCAATGCCCTTCTGGACGGCACTGAAGGAGTTGATGTTCTTGATTTCCGTCTTCGTACCGAGTTTGTCCGAACCGACAGGGCGGACGGAAATGTTGGCATCGCAGCGCATGCTGCCTTCTTCGAGGCGGCAGTCGGAAACGCCGAGGTACTGCATGATGGAGCGCAGTTTTTCAAGGTATGCCCGTGCTTCGGCACCGCTGCGCAGTTCCGGTTCACCGACGATTTCCAAAAGCGGTACACCCGTACGGTTGTAGTCGACGCTCGTCGATTCCGAATTGGCAATGCTGCCGCCGCTGTGGACGAGCTTGCCTGCGTCTTCTTCCATGTGGATGCGCGTCAGGTGGATACGGCGCTGTTTGCCTTCGACGTCGATGTCGATGTAGCCGCCTTTGCAGATCGGCAGGTCGAACTGGGACGTCTGGAAGTTCTTCGGCAGGTCCGGATAGTAGTAGTTCTTGCGGTCGAATTTGCTGAAGGGCAGGATGTCGCAGTGCAGCGCGAGGCCCGCTTTGACCGCATAATGAAGGACTTCTTTATTCAGTACGGGCAGGACGCCGGGCAGGCCCAGGCAGACCGGGCAGACGTGGGTATTCGGTTCAGCGCCGAATTCCGTGCTGCAGCCGCAGAAGATTTTCGTTTTCGTTTTTAATTCGACATGGACTTCCAAGCCGATAACGGATTCGTATTTCATTAGAGTTCAACCCCTCCCATTGGCGACGGTTTGCGAAGGTCCGTCCGATTCTGTTCAAACGTGTAGGCGACGCGGAGCAGCGTTTCTTCATCGAGGGCTCTGCCGATGAGCTGCATGCCGATGGGCAGGCCGTCTTTGTAGCCGCAGGGAATACTCAGGCCCGGCAGGCCGGCGAGGTTCAGGGTAACCGTGCAGACGTCGCCGAGGTACATGGCCAGCGGGTTATCGCTGTTCTGGCCGATCTTGAAGGCCGTGTCCGGCGCCGTCGGCGTGAGCAGGACGTCGCATTTTTTAAGGGCTTCGTCGTAGTCCTGCTTGATCAGCGTGCGGACCTTCATGGCGCGCAGGTAGTAGGCGTCGTAGTAGCCCGAGCTTAAGACGTACGTGCCGAGGAGGATGCGGCGCTTGACTTCGTCGCCGAACCCTTCCGTACGGGTCTTGATGTACATGTCGACGATGTCCTTGCCGTCGACGCGCATGCCGAAGCCGACGCCGTCGTAACGGGCGAGGTTGGAGCTGGCTTCTGCCGGCGCGATGATATAGTAGGCAGCGATGCCGTATTTCATGTGCGGCATGCTGACGGGAACGATTTCTGCACCGAGTTTCTTATACGTTTCGATGGCGTCTTCCAGGGCCTTGCGGCAGGTCGCATCGAGGCCTTCGCCGAAGAATTCTTTGGGCACGCCGATCTTCATGCCTTTGACGTCATTGACCAGGGCCTGTTTGTAGTCCTTTTCGGCCTGCGGGATGGACGTCGAGTCCTTCTTGTCGTGACCGGCGATGGCGTTGAGGACGATGGCGCAGTCGGCGACGTCGTTCGTGAAGGTGCCGATCTGGTCGAGGGAGGACGCGAAAGCGATGAGGCCGTAACGGGAAATGAGGCCGTACGTCGGTTTCAGGCCGACGACACCGCAGTAGGAAGCAGGCTGGCGGACCGATCCGCCTGTATCAGAGCCGAGGGCCCAGACTGTTTCATCGGAGGCAACGGCGG
>URLP01000130.1 GCA_900548635.1 uncultured Megasphaera sp. | reverse complement strand
TGGACGCTCTTCATGCGCCCTTCAATCTTCAGGCTCGACAGGCCGGCCTGGTAGAGATCCGGCAGGTACGGCAGGAGGCAGAGGTCCTTGGAGTTGAAGATGTACGTGCCCCGTTCATCTTCGACGACCGGGAAATACTGGCCCGGCCGCTTTTCTTCGACGACGTTGTACTTGAAGCGGCAGCACTGGACGCATTCGCCGCGGTTCGAGTCGCGTTCGCCCTGGGTGAAGTAGTTGCTGAGGAGGCAGCGGCCGGAATAGGAAATGCACATGGCACCGTGGACGAAGCCTTCCAGTTCGACGTCAGGCACTTTTTCGTGGATTTCTTTGATGTCTTTGAGGCTCACTTCGCGGGCCATGACGACGCGGGACGCACCGTTGTCGCGCCAGAACCTGGCCGACGCCCAGTTCGTCGTATTGGCCTGGGTCGAGACATGGATGGGCAGGTCCGGCACGAGCTGGCGGGCCATGGCGAAGATGCCCGGGTCGGCGACGAGGATGGCGTCGACGCCGATGTCACGCAGGTAGATGAGGTAGTCCGGCAGGTCCTTGAGGTCGTCATTGTGCGGGAAAATATTGACCGTCACGTGGATGTGCTTGCCCCTGGCGTGGGCGTAGTCGACGGCTTCCTTCAATTCTTCGTTGGAGAAATTATCGCTGAAAGCGCGCAGGCCGAAGGATTTGCCGCCCAGGTAGACCGCATCGGCACCGTATAAAAAGGCCATCTTCATTTTATCCATACTGCCGGCCGGAGCCAGCAATTCCATTTTTCCCATGTATCTTATCCTTTCCATTGCGAAACGGTCATGCCGTCGCCATTTTCAAAAAATACAGTCTCAAAGTGCTCCCTGTCTTCGACGAGGTCCATGAATTCCCGCAGGCGCGTCACAGCCGTGCGGTGCTTGTGGGGAAGCGTCCCTTTGAGGTAGAACATATCATGATAGCGGATGTTGTCGGCGACGATGAGCGCGCCTTTTTCAAGTTTCGGCAAAAGCGAGCGGATCTGGCGTACGTACTGCCCTTTCGGCCCGTCAAGGAAAACGAAGTCCCAGGGACCGGGCAGCGTCGCCGCTAATTCTGTGCCGTCGCCGCAGAGGGCCGTAATTACTTCTTTATAAGGCGAACGGGCAAAGAAGCCGCATGCCGCTTCATAGCGCGCCTGGTCGAGTTCAATCGTCGTAATCGTGCCGCCGTCTGCCAGAAAAGGCGCCATGTGCAGGGCCGAATAGCCGATGCAGGTGCCGATTTCTAGAATCCGTTTCGGCCGGCACGAAGCGAGGATGCCTTCAAAAAGAGGCAGTTCGCTGTCGCGCAGGATGGGCAGGCGCTGCGCCTCAGCGCAGGCCTTCATTTCCCGGAAGAGGCCGTCCATCATGGCATGTGCTCCTGGACGTTCTTCATGTGTTCGTCGTAGGTGGCAGCAAAGTAGTTGTGGCCGTCCTTGTCGGCAACGAAATAGAGGTAGTTCGTCTGCGGTGCATGGAGGATTGCTTCCATGCAGTCCAAGCCCGGGTTGCCGATGGGGCCCGGCGGTAGGCCTTCATAGAGGTACGTATTGTACGGTGAATTGTATTCCGTTTCGCTGATGCTGTAGGCCGCCTTGTGCGTGCCCATGGCATAGGAAATGCTGGCATCGGACTGGAGCTTCATGTGGATCTTCAGGCGGTTCTCGAAGACCGAAGCGATAAGGGGCCGGTCTTCCTGGAACTTCGCTTCTTTTTCGATGAGCGAGGCCAGGGTGACGAACTGGTAGACCGACAGGTTCTGTTTGGCAATGCCCGCCTTCATTTCTGCCGTCAGATGGGCATCGAAATTCTTGAGCATCATGGCCACGACGTCGTCGGCCGTCGCGTCATAAGGGATGAAATACGTATCCGGGAAGAGGAAGCCTTCCGTCGGGTACGTGACCTGGCGGTTCCCTTTCATATACGGCAGGAGCTGGTCCGATGAAGACGCGGCCTTGAGGAAATCGTCCTCGCTGATGCGGCCATTTTGGGCGACGGCCTTGGCGATTTCCCGCACCGTATAGCCTTCGGGGATGACGAGGCGGTCCGCTTCGGATTTGCCGCTTGTCAGTTTCTGCAAAAGCGTATGGAGGCTCATGCGCGAATCGAGGGTATATTCACCGGCGTGGATGGAACCGGCCTGCCCCGTAAGCGTCGCCGCCGCACGGAACCAGAGCGGGCTTGCGATGTAGCCTTTATCGGTGAGGACGTCGCCTACTTCAGACGCCGTCATATCGCTGCGCACATGGACGTAGCCGCTCTTATAAGGCAAGAGGAAATTCGGCCCGAAATAGCCGTACGCCGCCCCGGCGATGCCCAGACAGACCAGGCCGGCAAGGACGGTGATGAGACGCCGTCCCCGCTTCCTGCGGCGCCGCGCAGGCGCTTTTTCTCTATGTAATTTTGTCGTCGTGTTCTCTTTTTCTTCCATTCGTGTCTTTTCTCTCTGTTCTTGTAGTAAGGCTCCCCTACAGCTGCAAACTACAAACTATTATTTTGTCGCGGCCCAAGTGCGGTTCTGCTGGGCTCTTTCTTCGCTGTGGTTGATGGCCTGGGCCTGTTTGGCCTGGTCATAACGGGCCTGCACCGCGGCTTTGGCGGCCTGGAGCTGGGCCTGGACGGCCGGGTCGGCCTGATTGACTGTGCCGTCGGCATTGACCGTCTGGGAAGCGTCGATCTGAGCCTGGGCAGCCGTGATCTGGGAAGCCAGGTTTTCCATTTCCTGGTCATTCATCTGACGGCGTACATCGGCTTCGAGCGGTACAGACGGCGTCGGTTTGACATCGACATAGACTTCGAAGAGGCGCTGCCACGGCAGGGTGACGTCGACGGTCTTCGGATCAATTTCGAGGTACGTCGATGCGTAGCGCTGCAGCTGTTCCTTCGTGCGGCTCTGCAGTTCCTGGTTGAGCGTCGGATAGTACTGGGTGACGACGCCGGCTTCCAGTTTCTGCTGCATGCGGTAGATGTAGTCGCGGACGTTGGCCTGATAAGCCCAGTTGTCGAGGTACTGCGTGGTCAGCATGTCGCGGTGGGCCTGCGGCGTCATGTACTTCGAGAGGACGCCCTGGGCGATGCCGTAGCCGACGGAGTTGCTCGCCGTATTCCAGCCGTTGTAGGCAGCCAGGCGGTACATCATCTTATCCTGATAGAGGCCGTAGACCAGGGTGTTGTCGGAGCCGTTGGAAAAGGCCATGTCGACGATGCTCACCGGGATATCGAGGTTGACGGCTTTTTCGATTTGCGTCAGGAAGTCCCGCGTCGACTGGAGCATGATCGGGAAGTTTTCGAAGTTCGCCGATTCCGACGTCGACGTCGTCAGCGGCGTATTGACGGCCAGGAGCAAGTCCGGACGTTCATTGTCGACCATCATGCCGCCGATGGCTTCGACGTGGGAGGCGATGGTCTTGCCGATGGCCTGGCCGTCGTAGCTCGGCACGGTCTTTTCACCGCCGCCGAGCGGATAGATGACGGTGACCTTCGGATGATAGTTGTTGAAATCATTGTTGGCACGCGTAATCAGGAGCAGGCCCAGCTGGTCAGCGCCCGGGAAGGAGCCGAAAGCCGTCTTAGGGATGCCGTTACCGGCCATTTCCAGGTACTTCGATTCCAGCGACGACTGGGTGCTGACGGAATTGTCATCGTGGCCGAGGCTGTAGTAAGTGAAAATGCCTTTGCGGGCATCGTCGATGAGGCGGTAGTTAATGCTCATGTTCTTGCGGCGGCGGTTGTACCAGTCCTGAAGGTATTCCATCGGTACGCGGCGCATGATGGCGAACCAATCGTTCCGTTCCTGCGGACTCAGGCCTTCTTCGTCCATCTTCGCCTGCAGGGATGCGAGCTGGTAAATGTCGGAGCCCATGGTCAGATAGTAGTCCGGTTCGACGCCCTTGCCGCCGGCCCAGGGACTGCGCATGACCGTGCTGAAGACATAGATAGGCACATTTTTATGAACATTGTGCAGCTTTTCCACCTTCTCGAGGCGCGCCGTCAGCGTTTCCATGGGCAGGTTATGCTTGCGCGAATCGACGAGGCCGCCGTAGACCAGGGAGTCGATGGAAAGGACCATGGCATCGGCCTTGCCGGCATTGGCATCGACCCAGGCCATGAGCTTGTCCGGCTGGCCGTGGAAATTCATGCCCGAAAGGTACTGCGCCGGCGGCGTCAGGACCTTGTAGCCGGCTGCTTCTGCCGTACTGACCGTATATTCATAATCGACAGGACGGTCATCCTGGGGTACATATAAAATCGTCTTCGCCAGTGCAGACGGCGCGGCACATAAAAAGAAAGACACAACGGCCATGCTGACTGCTCTCTGTAACAAATTCACGTTATCACTCCTAGTTTGAAGAAAAAATAAGTACCCTTTATTATAGCACCTCGGGCCTTACAAGAGAAGTTTGTAATTTTTAGTTTTTAGTTTGTAGTGGAACGACAGGCTATCCCCGATGCCGGGCCCGGCGAATCCTGGGGATGTTGAGGTGCAGGCGCACGGCGACGAGGCGGACGGCAACGGTCAGGGAGAAGCTGACGATGGCGCCGACTTCTAAGGGAATCTCGAAGGGGATGACGGCGCCGTAGAGGAAGATGCTGCCCAGGAGCGAAGCCGTGGCGTAGACTTCCTTGCGCAGGACGCCGGGGATGCGGCCGGCCAGGACGTCGCGGATGGCGCCGCCGCC
>URLP01000129.1 GCA_900548635.1 uncultured Megasphaera sp. | reverse complement strand
GGCTGTGAGCATGATGGGCCGGAAGCGCATGACCGCCGAGTCGATGACGGCGTGCCACGGGTCCTCACCGGCGGCCATGTGCTTCTGGATCTGGTCCAGGAGGATGATGGAGTTGCGGATGATCATGCCGCCCAGGGCGAGGATGCCCAGATAGGCGACGAAACCCAGGGATTTGCCGAAGAGCAGCATGCCGAAGGAAACGCCGATGAGCCCCATCGGTGCCGTAATCAGGGCCAGGATCATCAGGGACGGGCTGCGCAGCTGGAACATGAGCAGGGTCATAATGATGATGATCATGATAGGCACGGGCACCATCAGGTATTTCAGGGATTTCTGGCTGTTTTCCAAAGCCCCGTCGACTTCAACAGTGTAGCCGAAGGGCATGTTTTCCCGGATGTCGGCAATGGAGTCGTAGGCCTTCTGGGTCGCGTCATTGGCCGTACCGGACTTGATGCCGCCGTTGATGGTGATCGTCGGCTTCAAATCGCGGCGCCAGATGAGGCCGTCTTCGCCTTCATAGGAAATCTTGGCAATCTGTTCCAGCGGCACGTAGCCGGCCTGACCTACGTAGACGGGCAGGCTCTTGATCTTGGTCAGGTCATTGCGGTCGCTGTCCTGGAGGCGCAGCTGGATGCCGATAGTCTTATCCGCAGCGTAGTACTGGGCAACGGTCGCGCCGGACAGTTCCGTATAGAGGGTCTGGGCGATATCCTGACCGGAAATACCCATGGCCCGCAGTTTATTCTGGTCCAGTTCGACGTGCATGACCTTATTTTTCTGGTCCCAGTTGAGGAAGACATTTTCCGTATTCGGGTCCTGGGCGATGCGGGCGGCAATCTGCTGGGCATAGCCTTTGACCTTATCCGTATCGTAGCCCGAGACGCGCAGCATGATCGGGTAGTCCGACGGCGGCCCTAAGGGCACGTTCTTGACGTTGCAGCGGACGTTCGGGAACTTGTCGGCCATTTCCTGCTTAATCGCTTTCGTCAGCGCTTCGCGGGACTGGGTGTCCTTAGCGACGACGACGAACTGGGCATAGTTATTGGCCGGCAGGACCGGTTCGATAGTCAGGACGAAGCGCGGTGCCCCTTCGCCGACGTAATAGGAATAGTCCTTGAGCTGCGACTGCTGGCTGTCCAGGTACTGGGCAAAGCGGGCCGCTTCCTTTTGCGTGGCCTGCATGGACGAGCCTTCAGGCAGGGTCATCTCGACAATCAGTTCCGGTCGGAGCGACGGCGGGAAGAATTCCTGCGGGATGAATTTCATCAGGCCCACAGAGATGATGAAAAGCGCCGCTGTGCCGCCGATGACCAGGACGCGGTGTGTCAGGCACCAAGTCAGGATCTTGCGGAAGAAGACGTAGAATTTACTCTGATATAAGGGTTCTGCCTTTTCCCCGTCTTTTACTTTCGGCTTGATCAGGTAGTAGCCAAAGAGGGGCGCGACCATGACCGATACAATCCACGAAAGGACCAGGGCTGCCGTGATGACCGGGAAGAGGTCTTTGCAGAATTCCGAAGCTGCGCCGTCGGCGAAGGCCACAGGGATAAAGCCCGAGCAGGTAATCAGGGTACCCGTAAGCATCGGCTTGGCCGTGGCCTTAAAGGCATAGCAGGCCGCATCGACGCGGTTCATCCCCTTCTCCAGCTGGACGGTCATCATTTCGACGGCGATGATGGCGTCGTCGACGAGAAGGCCCAGGGCGATGATCAGGGAGCCCAGGGAGACCTTATGCAAATCGATGCCCGCCACTTCCATGACGCAGAAGACGCCCGTCAGGACGAGGGGGATACAGAAGGCGACGACCAGGCCCGTGCGCAGGCCCAGGCTGATGAAGCTGACGACGAGGACGATGATGATCGCTTCGCGCAGGGTGCTGATGAAGTCGCTGATTGACTCTTTGACGACCTGCGGCTGGTCCGAGACCTGGTGGATTTCCATGCCTGCAGGCAGATCGTTCTTGACGCTCTGCTGGAGCTTCTTCAGGTTTTCGCCAAGCTTGAGGTTGTTGCCGCCGCTCTTCATGGAAAGGGCGATGCCTACGGCAGGCTTGCCGTTGTAGAACATCTTCGGATCCGCCGGTTCCGTATAGCGCCGTTCGACCGTGGCGATATCGCCTAAGCGGAAGACGCGGCCGTTGGCGTTGATGGGCAGGTTGCGGATGGCTTCGATGTCTTCAAAGACGCCGGACAGGCGCAGGTAGACGTTGTCCGACTGAGTGTCGACCATGCCGGCCGGCGTCATCTGGTTCTGGCCCTTGACGGCATTGGCGATCGCCGTCGGGGCAATGCCCAGTTCGGCCAGTTTCGAGTTGGCCACTTCGATGTAGACCTTTTCTGACTGTTCACCGACGAGTTCGACCTTGCTGACGTCATCGATGGACATCATCATGCGGCGGATCTTTTCGGCCTTCTGGCGCAGTTCTTCATAGGAATAGCCGTCGCCGCTGACGGCGTAAATCGAGCCGTAGACGTCGTCGAAGCGGTCGTTGTAGTACGGCCCGTAGACGCCGTCAGGCAAATCTTTCTTCATATCCTCCGTCAGGTTGCGCACCTCGTGCCAGGTACTGCGGATACTGTCCCGCGGTGCCTTATCGTCGAGGTAGACGTAGATGACGGACTGACCGGGCCGGGAATAACTCTTGATGTAATCCAGGTTCGGCGTGTCCTGGAGTTTCTTTTCGATCTTATCCGTGACCTGTTCCTGCATCTGTTCCGCCGTGGCACCGGGCCAGGCGACGGAGACGACCATGGTCCGCACGGTATAGGTCGGGTCTTCCATGCGGCCGAGCTTCATGTAGGAAAAGATGCCGGCAATGGCGATGAGGATGATGAAGTACCAGACGAGGGTGCGGTTATGTATCGAGACTTCCGATAAATTTTTCATTCATCTTCCCCCTCTACGCGGACTTTCTGGCCTTCACTGAGCATGTGGACGCCGGCCGTGACGACGACGTCGCCTTTCGTAAGGCCTGTGACTTTGACGGAATTATCGCCGAAGTCCTGGACAGTGATATCCTTTAAGGACAAGGTCTTATCCTTGCCGACGACCCAGACCTGAGGCGTATCACCGGTCTGATAGATGGCCGAGAGCGGCAGGACGACCGTATCGGCGGCGGCCGCTTCTTCCGTGCCGTTGGCGACGGTCGCCGTCATGCCGAGTTGCATGCCGTCAGGCGGATTTGGCAGGGAAATATTGACCTGGTACGTCCGCGAGGCCGCATCGGCCATGGGCGCCACTTCGCGGACGACACCGGCGACCTGCTGGTTCTGGAGGGCCCAGAAAGAGACGGCGACCTGCTTGCCCACAGGGAAATCGGCGACCTTATTTTCTGGTACGTTGACCTGGACTTCGAGGTCTCCGGAATGGACGAGGGTGACGACGGTCTGGCCGGCCGCGACGACCTGGCCGACTTCGGCGGAAACAGCGGAAATGACGCCGTCCGCATCGGCCGTCAGCTGCGTATACGAGAGCTGGTTCTGCTGTGCCGTCTGAGCGGCTACAGCCTGATCGTACTGGGCCGAGGCCTGGTCATAAGCCGTCTGGTACTGGTCGAGGACGGAAGCACTGACAGCATCGGAATTGTATAATTGCTGATAACGCGTTAAATTGGACTGGGCCAGCTGCAGCTGTGCGTAGGCCGCATCGACCTGGGCCTGGGCCTGGTTGACGGCCTGATTGATGTCCTTCGGGTCGATGGTCATCAGGACGTCGCCGGCCCGGACCTGCGTGCCGAGCTGGACGTTGCGGCCCGTGATGCGGCCGCTCGCCTGGAAGGACAGATTGCTCTGATAGCGGCCCTTGACAGTACCGGAATAGGTCCCGGCCGTAGTGCCCGCCGCTTCGCTGCCGATGGTCTGGGTCTTGACCAATTGGTCTTCCTGGGCCTGCTGGGCCTGCTGGCCGCAGCCGGAAAGGATCAGGGCCGCAGCCAGGGCTGCCGCGAGAGCCGTGTATTTCCATGGTGTCTTCATAGCTTCTTCATCTCCTTTGTAGGATTGATTTCACTGACGTTCACTGCCGCCGCATTCTCGGCGACGCAGTGCAGGAGGCGGAAGGCTTCGTCCAGGGCCTTTTCGTCGATGCCGGCGACAATCATGCCGACCCATTTCCTGAGGATCACGTCCATCGTCTCCTTCAGGTCCCGGGCTTTCTTGGTCAGGAAAATATATTTGCAGCGCTTGTCCTTCCCTTCCTGGCGGCGGCTGACGAAACCCTTCCCTTCCAGGGACTTCAGCGTCCTGGCGACAAGGGCCTTATCGGCCTTCAGGGCCCGACAGATATCCGTCTGCTGGCAGCCGTTGTTCTCATAGAGATTCATGAGGAGCGTATATTCCGAATAGGACAGGCCCCAAGGTTGGCACGCTTCCGTCACATAAGCCTGCGAACGCCGGTTAATGAGACAGAAATCGTGACTGACACTGAGATAATCCATAGCCTCACTTCCTTTCTTCCTGTAATTCGTTAGATAATTAGTTGATTTGCTCAACTAGTTTACTTTAGTATAGCAAAAGCAGAAAAGAAAAACAAGGGGCCTGCCGCAGAAAGCGGCGAAGCCCCTTGTTTTTGTAGTTGGTTGTTAAAAAAATTAAACCATCACGACAAACGATGAACGACCTACGATGAACGGTTATCCGGATTGCCGACTGCGGCGCTTTCAGGCGCCTAGCCGCTGATTTTTTGCATGAGGCGGCTGAGTTTCCCTCCTACTACGGGCAGGC
>URLP01000128.1 GCA_900548635.1 uncultured Megasphaera sp. | reverse complement strand
CTTCAGCCGCCAGTGGCGGGACATCCAGAAGTACGCGGCAAAACAGGGGATTGCCATCCTCGGCGACGTGCCCATGTTCGTCGCCCACAACAGTGCCGACTGCTGGGCCCATCAGGATCTCTTCGACCTCGATGAGGCGGGCGATCCCAAGTCCGTCGCCGGCGTGCCGCCTGACTATTTCAGTGCCGACGGCCAGCTCTGGGGGAATCCGCTCTACAACTATCAGGCCATGGCCAAGGATAATTACCAGTGGTGGGCCGACCGCTTCCGCCGCATGATGGACCTCGTCGACGAAGTCCGGGTCGACCATTTCCGCGGTTTTGCGGCCTACTGGGCCGTGCCGGCCGATGCCAAGACGGCCCGCAGCGGCGCCTGGAAAGAAGGGCCGGGCCTGGACCTCTTCCGGGCAGTTTATGAGAAAGTCGGGAATCTGCGCCTCGTCGCTGAAGACCTGGGCGTCATTACGGACGATGTCTGTACCCTCAAGGACGCCCTGCAGCTGCCGGGCATGAAGGTCATCCAGTTCCACCTCAAGGAACGGGCCGACGGCCGCCTCGATTTCGATACGGAACCGGACTGCCTGGCCTATACGGGCACGCACGACAACAACACCCTGCGCGGCTGGTACGAAGACGACCTGACGCCGACGCAGCAGCTCCAGGTACGGCAGATGCTGGGCTTCTCCGATGAAGCGGCACCGCAGGAAATCGTCGGCGCCCTCATCGACTACACCTACCGCCGCCGCGCCGAAACCGTCGTCGTCCCCGTCCAGGATCTCCTGGCGCTGCCCGCCACGGACCGCATGAACGTCCCAGGCGTCGCCGAAGGCAACTGGCACTGGCAGCTGAAACAAGGCCAGCTCACAGAAGACACGGCCCAATGGCTGGCACAATTAGTGAAAGACAGCGGCAGGTGACCGGGCGCCCGCTGTGAAAACTAACAACTGCAAACTACAAACTCAAAAGGGGCTCGTCGCTTAATGCGACAGCCCCTTTTTCTCATAAAAAGAAGGGAACTCCCGTTCTTCTGTCGAATAGATACTATAACGATTTGTCACAGGAAGGACGTGATTTTGTGTATATTACGTATTTACGGATCCAGAATTACCGGAATTTACGGGACGTAGAAATGACGTTCCATGAAAAAGCGAATTATATCGTCGGTGAAAACGCCATCGGCAAGAGCGGCCTCCTGCGCCTGATTTCCTATGTCAGTGACGGCCGCAATGTCGAAGAAGACGATTATGCCGACGTGACGAAGCCGATTGTCATCACCCTGGCCCTGCACTTGATGCGCAGTGAGAAGGAACATTTTGCCGCAGATCCGGAGGAACACCGCCAGGAAGTGCGCCTGCGCATGGAAATGCGGGTCAGCGACATCAGCCCGAAGCTTTACGATGATGTCACAGGTGAGGAACTGCCCCTTGAACTGATCCGGCGCCTGCGCTACGTGTCCTATTCGTCAGCCGTCCCTGACGGGCCCCGCGTGCCGCCGCGCATCTACCGCTCGCTGGAACGGCGTCTGGCCGACTGGAGCCAGGCGCACTGGGATGATTTTTCCGATGAAGCCCGGGCTTTCATCCAGCACGAAGTCGCCGTCGGCAATCTCGATTCGTCGTACTACGTCGATATTTTCCTCCTCTCCCGGATCCTCTGCCGCATGGACCGGCCGCGGGCAGACAACATGAAATTTATTTCTCTGGCCGCTCTCTGCGTCCTGACGCAGATTTTCATCATGTCCCTCAGTAAGGCCGTGCCCCTGGACGAGAACATCGTCATCGGCGAAGACGGCAAGCGTTACCTGCCCCTGATCATTTCCATCGACGAACCGGAAATGCACCTCCATCCGTATATGCAGCGCTCGGTCCTCCATTATTACCAGCAGCTCCTGGCCAATGAGGACCCGCAGTTCTGCGCCCTCATCAAGGACCTCTTCGACATCGACGGTCTGCGGGGCCAGCTCTTCATCGTCACGCACTCGACGGATTCCCTCATCGACGACTACCGCAACATCATCCGCCTCTACCGCGACAAGGCCGGCCGGGTCAGAGCGGCCTGCGGCGCGGGTTTCCATTTCAATGAAGAAATCGAAAAGCACCTGATCATGCACTTCCCGGAAGTGAAGGAAGCCCTTTATTCGCGCAGCGTCCTCATCGTCGAAGGGGAAACGGAGTACGGCTGCTTCCAGCATTTTGCCAAGACCTTGGACCTGCCCTTTGACTATTACGGCATCTGCCTGATCAATGCCCGCGGCGAAAGCTCCATTTCCAAGATCAAGAAATTGCTGGAATACTTCAAAATCCCCGTCGTCGCCCTCTACGATGCCGACGTGCGCACGGCCCACAAGAACGAACGGGGCGTCTACTTCACGAATGAAATCTGCTTCGAAATGGACCTGGCCAAGACGATGATCGACCACGGCCAGCGCCGCGAACTGGACCGCATCATCAATACGGCCTGCGGCGAACACGCCCGGGCTACGACGGACATGATCAAGAAGGCCTGCCGCAAGCTCGACGTCAATTACCACGACTACCCGGCCCGCCTCCTCTGGCATGTCAACCCGCGCAACCGCAAGGCCTTATATATCTATTATTTCGCCTGGCTCTACAGCAACAAAGGCGTCATCTTAGGCCGTCTCATCGGCCAGTCCCTCAAGAAGAAAGACATCCCGCCGGCCTTTATCCAGGCCATCGAAGCCGCCGGCCAATTGGCCAAGGTAAGCAAAGCGGTTTAAGCTTTGCTGGTCATTCACTCCGTCCCGTGGTACAATAAAAGTTACAGTCTATTTTCAGAAAGAGAGATGCTTCATGAAACTTTTTATTGCGGAAAAACCGAGTATGGCCCGGGAACTGGCCAAGTGCCTGCCCGAGCCGCACCAGCGGGGCAACGGCTTTATCCGGACCGGCGGCGGTATCGTGACCTGGGCCTACGGCCACGTCCTGCAGCAGGCAGAGCCTCAGGACTATGACCCGAAGTACAAGCGCTGGAACGCTGACGACCTGCCAATCATTCCGAAGCAGTGGAAGCTCCTGGTCAGTCCGGCCAGCAAGGACCAGTTCAAGATCATTACGGACCTCATTGCCGAGAAGGACGTGGACACCATCGTCAATGCCGGTGACCCGGACCGGGAAGGGCAGCTGCTCATCGACGAGATCCTCGACTATGTCGGCAATAAGAAGCCTGTGCAGCGTGTCCTCCTCAACGCCCTCGATGAAAAGAGCATCCATGAGTCCCTGGACGACCTGCGCAGCAATAAGGATTTCGTGCACCTCAAGGAATCGGCCCTGGCCCGCAGCCGTGCGGACTGGCTCATTGGCATGAACCTCTCTCGTGCCTACACCCTGGCGGCCCGCCGTCAGGGCCACCGCGTCGTCTTTCCCATCGGCCGCGTCAAGACGCCGACCCTGGCCCTCGTCGTCCGCCGCCAGCGGGAACTGGATAATTTCGTGCCCGTCACGTACTATGTCGTGAAGGCCGATTTCCAGCATAAGAACGGCATCATCCGCGCCCAATGGCAGCCCCGCGACACCCAGGGCGGCCTCGACTCGGAAGGGCGCTGCGTCGACGAAAAGACGGCCCAGTCCATTTTGGAACGGCTGCAGGAGCGGCCGGACGGCACGATTACAGAACACAAGAAGACGAAGAAGAAAGAAGCCCAGCGCCTGCCTCTTTCCCTCTCGTCCCTGCAGGTACTGGCCGGCAAACGCTACGGCTACACGCCGCAGCAGGTCCTCGATACGGCTCAGGAACTCTATGAACGGAAACTGACGACGTACCCCCGTTCGGACTGCGAATATCTGCCTGTCAACCAGCGTAAGGACGTGCCGCGCATCCTGCAGAACCTCGGCGCCCTGACAGCCGGGAAAATAGGGGAGTGGGTCAAGGGAGCCGACGCGAAGCTGCGCAGCCGCGCCTGGAACGACAGCAAGATTACGGCCCACCACGCCATCATCCCGACGACCGTGCCCTGTCCCTTCGCGAAACTGACGAGCATGCAGCAGCACATCTATTATCTCGTCGCCCAGGCCTATATCGCCCAGTTCTATCCCGTCCACGAATACGACCAGACGCGCATCACCATCGAGGCGGCAGACGAAAAATTCATCGCCCACGGCAAGACCGTCACTGTGCCGGGATGGAAGGTCCTCTATCAAAGCGACAGGCACGACGACGAAGACGAAGAAAAGGGGACCCTGCCGCCGGCCCGCAAAGGCGACCGCGTCCACTATCAGAACGGCCAGGTCGACAAGAAGGCTACCAAGCCGCCGCCGCGCTTTACGCCGTCGACGCTCTTAGCGGCGATGAAGGAAATCTATAAATACGTCAAAGACGAAAGCCTGAAGAAAAAACTGAAGGAAGTCCAGGGCATCGGCACAGAAGCGACGCGGGCGACGATCATCCAGGAACTGATCCAGCGCAAATTCCTGACGACAGAAGGGAAGAAGAAGTACCTTAAGCCTACGGACGACGCCTACCTCCTCGTCGATTCCCTGCCGGACGAAATGCTCTATCCCGATGAAACGGCGGTTTGGGAAGAACGGCTCTATCAGATGAGCCTCGGCAAGGATAACCTCGATACCTTCCTGCACGACCAGCTCTCCTTCCTGGACACGCTGGTCACGGCGGCCCGTAAAGTCGTCATGCACATCGCCGGCATCAAAGTCTGCCCGGTCTGCGGCAGCGCCATGGTCAAGCGCCACGGTAAATACGGCGACTTCTACGGCTGCAGCAACTACCCGACGTGCCGTCACACGGAACC
>URLP01000127.1 GCA_900548635.1 uncultured Megasphaera sp. | reverse complement strand
TATCGGCTTCGCCGCTGGCGACGCGGCGGACGTTGACGGACATCGATTTCGAATAAGCCGGCACATGGCCTTGAAGCGTGCGCAGATAACGTTCACTGTCTTCCAGGCCCCGGACCTCTACGAAAGAGCAGAGGAAATCGCCGGCCAGGTCCATCGAGGCCAGATCCGGGAAGGCCAGGCTCATATCGGGATCCGTCAAAAGGTCGTCCCAGGTCTTGATCTGCATACCCCGCCGTTCATAGTAGGACTGGCCGATGACGAAGACCATGGGGTTATACCAGACGCCGTTCCAGAGCTGGCCTTCATCGCGCAGCGCCTTAGGCACGGCCTCTGTGAGCTGTGACGAATAAGGCTGGAGAATGCCGTTCTTTTTCTCTGCCTGCATCTCATTTTCCGAAGCGATGAGGATGTCCGGCTTGACGCCCCTTTCATCTTTCAGGCTCTGCCGGATGTCGCTGTCGCTCTTCGAATAAATCTGCACGCGCAGATGTTTTTCTGTATAGAAGCGCTGGGCCAGGCCGTCGTTGACATCCTGCGGCAGGTCGGAAAAGACGACGAGATGGCGTTCCGCTTCATAGGCCCGCTGTGCTTCTTCCTGCTGCTGCTTGTCGAGGATAAAACCGCACCAGCCGAAAAGGGCTGCGACGAAGAGGCAGAGCACCATAAAGGGCACGAATTTCTTCATTCTGTTCACCTGAATCTTCTAGTCTTATGACGGTCGGCGCGGCCGCTGCGGCTGCGCGTCATCCGTCCGCCCTTCGCCGTACGGCCGCCTTCCAGACGGCGCCGTGGGGCGATGAGGCACTTCGGGCCGTAGCCGATGAGGTCGCGGCGGCCCGCCAGGCACAAGGCCTTATAGACAATATCGTAATTGGCCGGGTTTTTATACTGCATCAGGGCGCGCTGCATCTGTTTTTCTTCGGGTCTGCGGGCGACGTAGACCTTTTCCCCTGTCAGGGGATTGACGCCCGTATAATACATGGCCGTCGAAAGGCTGCCCGGCGTAGGGATGAAATCCTGTACCTGTTCGGGCTGCATGTGCATGTCCCGCAGGAATTCCGCCAAAGCGACGGCATCCTTCAGGGTACAGCCGGGATGGCTGGACATAAAGTACGGTACGAGATACTGCTTCTTGCCCAGCTCCCGGTTGGCTTCGTCGAACCAGTCCTTGAACTTCAGGAAAGCGTGGACATTGGCCTTGCCCATCATATCTGTGACGTGCTTGACGACGTGTTCCGGCGCCACTTTCAGCTGGCCGCTGACATGGTACTGGCAGAGCTCCTTGACGAAAGCCTTGTTGTGGTCGGCCAGGACATAGTCATAGCGCAGTCCTGAGCGGACGAAGACTTTCTTCACGCCCTTGACGGCGCGGATTTCGCGCAAAAGCTTGAGATAGTCATCGTGAGACGTGTCGAGGTTGGGGCACGTTTCGCTGCCGATGCAGTGGCGGTTGCGGCAGGCACCGTCAGTGAGCTGCTTCTGGCAGGCTACGTGGCGGAAGTTCGCCGTCGGGCCGCCGACATCGTGGATATAGCCCTTGAAGCCCGGCAGGTGGGTCATGCGTTCCGCTTCCCGGATCAGTGATTCATGGCTGCGGTGCTGGATGATGCGCCCCTGATGGCTGGCAATGGCACAGAAATGGCAGTGGCCGAAGCAGCCGCGCTGGCTGGTCAGGCTGAACTGTACTTCGTGCAGGGCCGGTACGCCGCCGGCGGCATCGTAATCAGGATGCCAGCGCCGCTGGAAGGGCAGTTCGTAAATGGCGTCCATTTCCTCTGTCGTCAGCGGCAGGGCCGGCGGCGTCTGGACGACGAAGCGGTCTTCCGACGGCTGGATCAGGGTCTTGCCGTAAAAGGGATCCTGTTCTTCATACTGCATCTTAAAGGCTTTGGCAAAGACCATCTTGTCGGCCTTTACTTCTTCGTAGGACGGACAGAGGACCGTCTTATCCGAAAAAGGCGGCTTGTGCGTCACATAGCAGATGCCGCGGATATTGTACATTTCATGGCCCGATTTCCCTGCGGCCAGGGCATCGGCGATTTCTACGACCGAGTGTTCCCCCATGCCGTAGCTGAGGATGTCGGCCTTGCTGTCCAGGAGGATGGAATGGCGCACCTTGTTGGACCAATAGTCATAATGAGCGAAGCGGCGCAGGCTGGCTTCGATGCCGCCGATGATGATGGGCACATCTTTATAGGCTTCGCGCATGCGGTTGGCGTAGACGATGGTCGCCCGTTCCGGCCGGTGGCCCGCTTCGCCGCCCGGCGAATAGCTGTCATGACTGCGGAATTTCTTGGCCGCTGTCTTTTCGTTGAGCATGGAATCGAGGTTCCCTGCCGTAATCAGGGCAGCCAGTCTGGGCTTCCCCAATTTCTTGAACGGTTCGGCACTGTGCCAGTCCGGCTGGGAAATGATACCGACACGATAGCCCCGGCTTTCGAGGACGCGGCCGATGAGGGCTGCGGCGAAACCGGGGTGGTCAACATAAGCATCGCCATTGATGTAGACAAAATCGAGCTGGTCCCAGCCGCGGCGTTCCATGTCTTCCCGGCTGGTCACTAGAAATTTCTCGCGCATATTTCTCCTTATTTAAATTAAAATCCAGATGATGAGCAGCAGGAAAATGATGATGCCGGCAATGATCGTGATTTCCGGCCATTTTCCCTGGCGCTGCTTCTTCTTTTTCGGTTCTTTCCGGACCTTCTTCTTTTTCATGGGCATAATGGTCCGCACTTCCGGCTGAGGCGTCCGTTCTTCGACGTTTTCCTTGTATTCCTTAGCCAGCGCGACACCGTCCAGCTCCAGGAAATTGCCGTAATTGCGGAGATAGCCTTTGACGAAGACGGCGCCGGGAATGGCATCGTATTCGTCTTTTTCCAGCGCTTCCAGATAGGCGCGCTTTATATTCAGGGCGTCAGACACGTCCTGCAGGGTCAGCCCCTGCTGTTCCCTGGCCAGGCGCAGTACTTCGCCGATTGAAGATTCACTCACTGTTTTTCCTCTCCCTACTCTCTATAATCGTACCTTTTATTATATAACAGATACGACCGGGGGTATAGGGGGTCAGCTCAAATACTTCTGCTGGACTTCGTCGGCGGTCATCAGGATTTCCCGCGGCTTGCTGCCGTTGCTCGGGCCGACGATGTGCATGGCTTCCATCATGTCGATCATGCGGGCTGCCCGCGTATAGCCTACGCGGAAGCGGCGCTGCAGCATGGACGTCGAGGCCTGCCCCGTTTCCAGGACCATGTCGATGGCCTGGCGCATCAGTTCGTCTTCGAAGAAATCGATGCTGTCTTCGGGATTTTCGGACTGGGCCTTCTGCACTTCTTCGTCGTACTGGGGACCGCCCTGGGCCTTGATGAATTCGACCATTTCGTCGATTTCCGAGTCCGAAATGAAGGCCCCCTGGACGCGCAGGGGCTTGGAGGCACCGAGAGGATAGAAGAGCATATCCCCTTTGCCAATCAGTTTTTCAGCGCCGGCCATGTCGAGGATAGTCCGCGAATCGACCTGGCTAGAAACAGCGAAGGCGATGCGGCTCGGCACGTTGGCCTTGATCAGGCCCGTCAGGACATCGACGGACGGACGCTGCGTCGCCAGGACGAGGTGCATGCCGCAGGCGCGGGCTTTCTGGCCGAGGCGGATGATCGATTTTTCGACATCGTCAGAGGCCGTCATCATCAGGTCGGCCAATTCGTCGATGATGATGACGATGAAAGGCATGGCCTGGTCCGGATGAAGTTCATTGTAGCGTGAAATATCGCGCGTATGCGTAATGGCGAAGCGCTTGTAGCGGTCGTCCATTTCCCGCACGGCCCAGCGCAGGACGCTGGCAGCCTTCTTCGGGTCCGTGACGACTGGCGTCAGGAGGTGCGGGATGCCGTTGTAGTTGGAGAGCTCGACGACTTTCGGGTCGATGAGGATCAGCTTAACGTCCTGCGGACGCTGCTTGAAGAGGATACTGGCAATGAAGGTGTTGATGCAGACACTCTTGCCGGACCCTGTGGAACCGGCGACGAGGAGATGGGGCATCTTGGTCAGATCGGCGATGATCGGGTTGCCGGCAATATCCTTGCCCAGGCAGACCGGGACGCCGCCGGCGGCCTTGCGGAACGTATCCGTATCGATGACGTCGCGCAGGTTGACGCCGGTCACGTGCTTGTTCGGCACTTCGATGCCCACAGCGGCCTTGCCGGGGATCGGCGCTTCGATGCGGATATCCGTAGCGGCCAGCTTGAGGGCGATATCGTCGGCGAGATGGACGATTTTGCTGACCTTGACGCCGGCAGCCGGTTCCAGTTCATAGCGCGTAATGGACGGGCCCTGGCTGGCGTTGAGGATCTTGGCATCGATATTGAAACTCTGCAGCGTTTCCTGAAGGATACGGGCGTTTTCCCGCACTTCTTCGCTGAGGCCGACGGCGTGCTGCGGTCCCGGCTTGAGCATGCTCACCGGCGGCAGGCGGTACGTCGTTTCGCCGGCGGCCTTCGGTACGGCACTGCTACCTTTGTCGCTCGTATCGACGGCAACGCTGCTTTCTTCAACTTCAATGGGCTTGAGGTCATCCATGTCATGGCGCAGGACATCCGTTTCTTCTGCCAGGTTCGGCGCCGCCTGCGTTTCCCGCTCTGCTGACGGCTGGACGTCGTGGGCCGTCGGCTGCGTATCGCCGACGACGGTTTCATGAATCTGGGGCATCGCTTCATCGCGCTGCCAGTCGTAAGGCACGTCTTCTTCGATGGGGCTGGCATCGAAGCGCACTTCTTCCACGCCGTCGCCGAGGTCGCGGGCATCGTCGATGACAGCCCCTGCCGCGCCGCTTTC
>URLP01000126.1 GCA_900548635.1 uncultured Megasphaera sp. | reverse complement strand
CCACTACGTGGTCCCCCTCCCCTTCTCAGGGGAGGCTTTCCACCAAAAAAGGGCTGCCCCATGAAGGGTTTCCCCCTCATGTGACAGCCCCCCTATTTCACCACTTCTGCATGCGGATACAAACGCCCAGTCCTTCCAGGATGACCCGGAAGGTCGTGAAGGATACGGTCATATCGTCGTGAAGGCCGTGGGCTACTTTATAGGAAATGGTGACTGTCTGGTGCTGGTAGTCATAGCGGAAGCCGTGCAGGTTGGTCTCGAAGGTGTACTTCGGCGCCGGGATGGCGAACTGCGGCGGTTTCTCGACTTCCAGGCCGTGGGTCAGGCGTTCCAGGATGACCCGTTTCGGCAGCTCAGACTGGAGCATTTCTTCTGTAAAGCTATCCAATACAGACATGCTTCCTCCCCTTAGTCTTCGTCGTCAAAGAAGTGTGCGTGGATGGCTTTGACGGCTTTGTCGACGACATCTTCGGAAATAAGGCAGGTAATGCTGATTTCCGACGTGGAAATGATTTCGATGTTGATGCCGTTGTCGCCAAGGACGCCAAACATCCCTGCTGCAATGCCCGGATGACCGGCCATGCCGGCGCCGACGACGGAAACTTTGGCCATCTTGTCGTCGATGAGGATATCTTCGACGGGCATTTCCTTGCGCAGGCCTTCAAAAACGGCTTTGGCCTGTTCGAGGTCCGTGCGGGCAATGGTAAAGGTGATATCCGTGACGCCTTCGTTGGCAATGCGGACGCTCTGGACGATCATGTCGACGTCGACGTGTTTTTCTGCCAAGTCAGCGAAAACGCGGTAAGCAAAGCCCGGTTTGTTGGGGATACCTAAAACGGTGATTTTTGCAACATTTTTATCCGAAGCAACGCCGCGGATGAGATACTGTTTGACTTCCATAGAGCAATCCTCCTGTATCATAGTTCCTTCATCTTCAGAAAAAGTCGAGCGTACATGAATGGGGACGCCAAAGCGGCTGCCCATTTCGACGGCACGGGGCTGCATGACACCGGCGCCGAGTTTCGCCATTTCCAGCATTTCGCCGTACGTGATCTGTTCGATTTTTCTCGCATTGGGAACGACACGGGGATCGGACGTGTATACGCCGTCAACGTCGGTATAGATTTCACAAACATCAGCATGGATTGCACCGGCAATGGCAACGGCTGTCGTATCGGAACCGCCGCGGCCGAGTGTCGTGATGTCGCCATGTCCCGTAATCCCCTGGAATCCGGCGACGATGACGATATTTCCCTGATCCAGTGCTTTCATGATGCGGGCCGGTTTCAGTGCCAAAATGCGGCCTTTGTTGAAGGCGTCGCTGGTCTTGATGCCTGCCTGGGCACCGGTAAAGGAAATGGCCTTCTGGCCGGCTTCCTGGAAAGCCATGGCCATGAGGGCGATGGAGACCTGTTCGCCCGTCGTCAGGAGCATGTCCATTTCACGGCCGTAAGTCTTCGAAGTAATCTGCTTTGCTAATGCCACTAATTCGTCGGTCGTATCGCCCATAGCAGAGACGACGATGACGATTTTGTCTTCGGGCTTCTTGCCTTTCAAGACTCGTTGTACAATAGCACGCATTTTGTCCGGCGTAGCTACAGAGCTGCCGCCAAACTTCTTAACGATTAATGCCAACTTGAATCCCTCGCTTTTGTTTGTTTAAGTATTCATTCTCATGGTATTTCATTTCTTATAGCTGAGCTATTCAGAAACCACTTATTGAAATAATATCATGGAAGTGGACAAATGTAAAGGGAGCGGAACACATACAGGCAAAGGCTTTTGCCGTTTTGCGAACCACAAAAGGGGCTGCCCACGCTGGGCAGCCCCTTTGCATTCACAAGGTGATGAGTAATCATTAAGCCGAGTTTTGTTCTGCTTGCGCAGCAGCAATCATCTATCTAGACATACCGTTGCCGGCATGTTCAAGCGACACAACCCGGAAGATCAGCGGGCCGCTTCATCCCTCCCCTATTCGGTCTTGCTCCAGATGGGGTTTACCTAGCCAGTACATTACTGTACTGCTGGTGCGCTCTTACCGCACCGTTCCACCCTTACCACTTGCGTGGCGGTACACATTTCTGTGGCACTGTCCCTAAAGTCACCTTCGCCGGCCGTTAGCCGGCATCTTGCCCTACGGAGCTCGGACTTTCCTCTAATGCAAAAGCACTAGCGATTGCTTTTCATACTCATCATTTTGATAGATTACCACAAATCGCGAAAAACGTCAAGGGCGATTGTCGCATGAAGGTTTCTGACGGCATGCATACTCCCTTTGTCATGTCGTTGGTCGTAGGTCGTTTATTTCAATTTCCCCCGGATTTCTTCTACGGCAGCTTTGATGTCTTTCTTGCCTACGATGGCGGAGATCATGGCGAAGGAGCGGAAGCCTTCGTCGTAGAGGCTGCGGATGTTGTCGAGGCTGATGCCGCCGATGGTGACGACGGGCAGGTCGAATTTCAGCGCAAAGGCCTTGGCTTCGGGCGTGACGACTTCGTCGGCGTCCTTCTTGGACTGCGTCGGGAACATGGGACCGAAGCCGACGTAATCGGCGCCGTCGGCCTTAGCCTGTTTCATTTCGTCGATGGTGTTGACGGAAACGCCGATGAAGACATCGGGGCCAGCGAGCTGGCGGACAATCGGCGCCGGCGCATCGTCCTGGCCGACGTGGATGCCGTCAGCCCCGCAGGCGACGGCCAGATCCGTCGAGTCGTTCATGATGAAAGTCACGTTGTGTTCGTGGCAAAGTTTAGCGATAGCCTTCGCTTCTTCGTACTTAGCGCGCCATTTCTTATGCTTTTCCCGATACTGGATAATCGTCACGCCGGCGCCGATCAGTTCTTTGGCGACGTCCATATTGCTCCGTCCCAGGCAGAGCTCTTCGTTGCCCATGATGGCATAAACCGGGTCTTCTAATAAATGTTTTACATGTTCTTCTTTCGTCATGATATGTTTCCTTTCTATGGGAGATGTAGGGACTGACGTCCCTGCAGAGTGGTTCGTAGTTCGTAAAATCCTGCCATTATACCAGAACAGGCTGTGGCTAAATCTCTCTAGCGGGCTCGCCATGTGCGAGCCCCTACGCACAAGGCCGTTGGCCGTGTATTTTTTGCGACCTGCAGCCGGCAGTCTGCGAACGGCGCGCCGCAAGGCGTTTTTACATATACTGCAGCATATCCTTGCTGGTCGGGTCGGTTTCGCAGGTGATATTCCAGTTGTTTTCTGCGGCGGCTTCTTGGAGGCGGCGGCAGAGGTCGTCTACGACGGGGTGTTCTGTGCCGAAGTGGCCGCCGTCGGCGACGACGATGCCCTGGCGGACAGCTTCCTGGGCGTCATGGTATTTGATGTCGCCTGTGAGGTAGAGCTGGGCGCCGGCTTCTTTAGCCAGTTTGATGAAACCTGCCCCGCCGCCGCCGAGAAGGGCGACTCTGCGGACCGTGACGTTCGGGTCACCGGCATAAGATAAGGCGTCGCGGTGGAGGACTTCCTTGATTTTCTTCAACACTTCCATGGCCGGCTGCGGCGTAGGCCACGTGCCGACACGGCCCATCATGAAGGGATGGCCGGCATTTTTCAAAGGATAGATGTCATAGGCCGGTTCTTCATAAGGGTGAGCGGCCAGCATGGCGTCGATGACCGGATGGAGCTTGCTTTCAGGGACAATTGTTTCGATCCGTTCTTCGTCGGCGGTGGCGACTTCGCCGATTTCCCCGATAAAGGGATGCGTCCCTTCGTGAGCCTTGAAGCGTCCCTGTCCTTTGGCCGTGAAGGAGCAGTCACTGTAATTGCCGATATAACCGGCACCGGCATCGCCCAGGGCTTTGCGGACGGCATCGCCGTGGCTGACGGGTACGTAGACGGCAATCTTATAGAGCTTGTCTTCGGCCACCGGGACGAGGCCCTTGAGGTCCGTCAGGCCCAGGAGACGGGCCAGGACGTCGTTGACGCCGCCGTCGGCGCTGTCCAGGTTGGTATGGGCACTGTAGACGGAAATGTGATGAGCCAGGAGCTTCTGGTACATTTTGCCGCTGTACGTATCGGTGCGCAGGGATTTGAGGCCGTCGAAGATGACGGGATGATGGCTGACGATCATCGTAATGCCGTGCTCGATGGCATAATCGACAGTCCCCATCATGACGTCCAGGGTGACCATGAGTTGATCGACTTTTTCCTCAGGGCTGCCGATGAGCAGCCCCGGGTTATCCCACGATTCCTTGAGCGACAGCGGCGCCCAGGCTTTCAAAACGTTGACGATTTCACCTACTGTAGTTGACACAATACATTCCTCCAAAAATGCAGCTCTTTTTCGAGCGCTTCTATACGGGCACGGACATCCTTACGGCTCTTTTTCAGGCCAGTAAGGATGCGGCCCTTCGTTTCCATGAGAATTTCGATTTTGCGGCACAGGAGCTTATCGCGGCGCTGCCAGTTGACGGGGCCGATTTCGTAGAGCCAGTCCGGCAGGGCTTCCGTTCTCCCCGGTACGGCGCGCATCATTTCGTAAAAGCGGCCGTCGTCGATGACCAACCGTTCGTCTTCGATGTGCCAGCCCTGTTCGTAGAGGTAGCGGCGCAGGACGCCGGCTTCGCTCTGGGGCTGAAGGACGGCAAAGGACAGGGACTGCCAGACGTCGTACGAGGCCGAGAGGATCTTGACCATCAGCGGGCCGCCCATGCCGCAGATGACGGCACCGTCGGCTTCCCCTTTTTGGACGCACGTCAAGCCGTCGCCGAGGCGGCAGTCGATGCGGTCTGCAAGGCCTGCGCCGCGGACGTGGGAGACCGCCGCTGCCAGGGGACCCGGCACGATGTCGGCGGCGATAGCCGACG
>URLP01000125.1 GCA_900548635.1 uncultured Megasphaera sp. | reverse complement strand
AGGTATTCTTGGCTACGACATAGCTGCCGCCGACGCCCCGGTCTTGATGTTGTTCAAGGCATCGCTGTCAAAGCGCCAGCTATTCGTCGAACCACCGAGATAAGCCTCATCTTCAACATTGAGGTATTCGACCCAAGCGCTCCAGGTACCCGGCTGAGATTTTACAGCTTTGCCATATGTCAGCTGAGCAGCCCACCAGTTGGCACTGTCATCGTTATCGAGGGTCTTATAACCATGGGACAGACTGACATGTTCGTAGTTGGCCAAAAGGTTCCACTTCGAGCCGAAGTTATACGATACATAAGCGCCCCAAAGGTCATCACCGCGGAAAGAATCGGTATAAGAGGAACCGCCGTAGTTCAGGCCATAGCCATTGCCCATGACGTATTTATCGGTACGGCCGACATTGAACTGGAAGTGGCCAGCTGTCTTAATCTGTAATATATGTTCCCATTCCTGTTCGTCCATTTCAGGTCTCCCTGCCTTTCCCTTCCAGGTTCCGTCGCAATTTATCCAAAACCTGGGCCGTCAAATCATGCCAGGCATCCTGGAGCCATCGGTCCCATTGTGCGTCGTCGCCGAGACATTCCAAGGCCTTGGGAATGGCCTTGCCGAAAAGCAGGTCTTCTGTCTGGCGGCTGCGATAGACGCCGAGCTTGCAGGCATTGGCAAAATGCTCGCAGTTGTGGAAGAGCAGGTCGTATTTCTTATTGCCCAGACAGGCCCTGGCAAAGGCGATGGTTTCGTCGACGGAACAGAGTGCTTCCTGCTCTTTTTCCGTATACTGACGCACTTCGACGACGCCGCCCTGACGGAACTCGGCATACGTTGTCGCGCGGATTTCCGTATCCCACCAGTCGATGGGATTATAGTCGTCATCGCCGGCAAAGGCGATGACTTCGCCGTCACTGACGTAGATGCCGTGATGGTAATAGAGTCCTCCAAGGCGCCGCACGCGGATATGGTCGCCTGCCACAGGCGTCACAGCCGCCCACTTTTCCGATGTCCCGTCGTCTTCGAGAAGTGAAAGAATCGATTTGATGTCAATCATTGCTAAGCCCCCTGTTCACGTTTGCGAAAAGATGTGCGCAGCCAGCTCCAGAGTGGCTGCAAGTAAAGGTAGACGGCAGCGGCAATGCCCCAGGATGAGGCACCGAGGGCCGCCAGGGGTACGGCAGCAGCAACACTCCAGGGCACGAGGGCCGCGAGGACGATGGTCGTGTCTTCCAGGGCCAAGGCCATTTCCTCTTTGTCGTCATAAAGCGACTGGCAGAGCTCCTGCACCATGATGGACGACAAGGTCTGGTTGCAGGCAATGGCGACGGAAGCGAGGGACACGACAATCGTACAGCCAAAGGCCGTAATCATGCGGGCCAGACGGCGGATACCGCCCTTGATGCCGTCGAGGAGGTCCGTCTTTGCAAAAATCCCGGCGTAGGAACAAGAAAGGGCAACGAGCACGGCCGGCTGGGCCATGGATAAGAGACCGCCGCCGTTGAGCATCTTAGAAAGTGCCGGGTCCGCCGTTTCATAGCCTGTGAGCAGCATGGGCAGCAGCGTCCGCCAATCCATGTCCTGCAAAAACAGGCAAAGCCCCAGGGCAGCGGCGATACTGACGAGCATCGTCTTCCAGACGGCGATGCGCAGCAGGGACATGACGATGACGACAGCAGCCGGCAGCAACACGGTCCAGGTGAAGACGAAGTCCTCCTGGAATCTGTCAAGGACACTGAGATCGACCGCACCTGAGGCAGTATAAAAACCAGCAGCCCCGTAAAAAAGGCACGAAAGCAGGACGGGCACGGCCGCCCGGACCGCCATGCGCCGCAGATTCGCAAAGAGGTCCGTCTTGGTAATCGCAGCGACGACGAGGGCACTGGTCGACAGAGGTGAACAGCGGTCGCCGACATAAATGCCGCTGAGGACGGCACCGCTTAAAAGGACGGGACTGCAGCCCATGACATTGCCAATAGACATGCAGATGACGCCCATCGTTGCCACGGTTCCAAAGGACGTGCCGATAAGGATGGAAAGCATGGCGTTCAGGAGGAAAGTCAGCAGTAAAAAGGCACGGGGTGAAATGATTTGTCCCGCTTCATAGACTAAGAACGGGATGGTGCCGCTCGCCCGCCAGGTGGCGGTAATCAGGCCGATGAGGCCGAAGACGATGAGCACCATGCGGATCGTCCGGATGCCCTGCCACGACAGGCTGAGGAGCTCACGGACGGACAAACGGCAGTAACGGCCATAGGGAAAAAAGACGACGTAGCCAAAAGCCAGGGCATAGAGCACCGAAAGATGACAGACCAGGCAGAACAACAGCCCGGCCGCAAACAGTCCTAAGGGAAGAAAATTCATGGCAGTTTTCTCCTTCCAGAAGTCCTTAAGAGATAAGCAGCATGACTGCCGGGACGACGATGACGAAGAGCAGCGTGCCGATGGTGACTAAGTTGGCCGCATAGGTGACGTCGCCCTTGCCCTGGGTCGCCAGAATCGGCAGGACAGCGATGGTCGGCACGGCGCTCTGGACGATGAAGGTCTGGCTGGCGATGGCCGGCAGGACACTGCCAAGGCTGGCAGCAAGGGCGAAGATAGCCGCTATCAAAGCCGGGCTGAGAGCGAATTTGCCGAGCATGGCTACGACCGTATCCTTATCGAAGCGGATGCTGGCAAGGCCGGCCACCGAAAGGCTGATACCAATATAGATGAGCGACAGGCCAGTGACCATATTGCCAAGATAACTGAGCGTCGAAAAGAGGGGCTTGGGAATGGAGATGCCAAAAAGGAGGACGAGAAAGGCGGCGACACAGCCAACCAGCGGCGCCTGCAGCAGCCGTTTTGGCTGGAAGCGGGCTCCCCCGGCCGCAGCGTCCGGCGTGCTCGGATCATTGAGCACCAAAGTGGCGCCAACCGTCCAGATGGAAAGCAGGCTCAGTACATAGAAGACGAGGAAATACGTAATCGACTGGTCGCCAAACAGAGCCGCGTTCAGGGGCATGCCGATGAAAAGGCTGTTCGTATTGACGATGCCGTTGATGAAGCTGCCCCGGCGGCCGTGCGGGACACGGCAGACTTTTACCAGAACGAAGCTGATGAGATAGAGGACGGCCAGTATCACCGCCCCGGAAATGAGAGGCACGGTCAGGCTGCCCAGTTGGGAAAGGTCGAGGGTCTTGATTACCGAAACGAAGATGGACGACGGCAGGGCGATGTTCATGACTAAAAAGGCGAGGTTCTTGTTTAAACCGTCATCGATGAATTTTTTCTCACGCAGAAAATAGCCTAGGACCATCAGCAATATAATAGGCAGGATGTCTTCAATGATTTCCAGTAACAGCATTTCTTATCTCCCCTCGTGGTCAGAATCAGGTGCCGCATACCGCGTTAAGAAGCGGGGCGGCACTTTTTTTGTCAGCCAGACGCCGTTGACGGAACGGTAGAAAGTGAAGCCTTCTTTTACCATTTTACCGCTGGCGACGGTGTAGATGACGGGTTTGCCGTGGCGCTGGCCGACCTTTCGGGCCGTCACGGCATCGCCCGAAAGGTGGACGTAGAGGCGGCTCTTGGGCAGCAGGCCCTGGCGCTCGATAGAGGCCGTGTATTTCTCGCCCGTACCGTGATAGAGGATGGGCGGCGGCGTGACCACGGGCAGCTCGACGTCGACGGGAATGGAATGGCCCTGATTGGCCCGGATCTTCGTCTTCTCGTCATTGAAGGAATAGCGCTGCTTGTTGTCTGTGCACACGATTTCTTCCAAGATTTCTTTATTGATAGGATACTTCCTGCTGACGCCGGCCAGCAGTTCTTCCACATCGGCCCAGCCGTGCCGGTCCAAAGTCACGCCGGCCACCCAGGGCTTATGGCGCAGGATGAGGCTGAGGTAGCGGCTGATACGCGTTAAATCCATGATGATCACCTTTTCTTTTATAAAAAACTCCGTACCTGATAAACTAATATCTTTTCTTTTTCGTCGTCGCCGTCAAAGAGATCGCGGCAGTCGATGGGCTCTTCGGCGATGAGGCGCAGGTGCTGGTTGAGGAAGTGCTCCGTATCTTCATAGGGATAGTAGAAAAAGAGGCGCAGCGGCCGCGGTTTGCGTTCGAGAGAGTCGAAGATTTTCCCGAGGACCCGCTTCAGCGTGTGCAGGGCGAAAGGATTGAAGAAAAAGCAACAGTCTGCTTCATCGGGGATCTCATAGGCCGCTGCATCGGCCAGGACGAAGGAGACGCGCTGCCGTGCCGCCGGGCTCTTGGCGTTGAGCATTGCTTTCTGCCAGAGCCGTTCGTCGTATTCGATGCCGAGAGAATGGCAGCCCGTCTGGTAAGCCAGGAAAATACTCACCCTCCCCTTGCCGCTGCCGTAATCGATGAGGGTATTCTTTTTGCAGATCAGGCCGCTATTGGCCAACCGTTCAAGGACGCAGTAATCCGTCGGTTCGTAGGGATGGTGTTCCCCATCCGAATGACTGTCATCGCGCCCAGAAGTCTTAATCCCCAGCAGCCCTTCCCATTCCTGTTCACGTGTCGCCATAATGCACTCCTTTCTATTAATGTTGAAATACAATAATTCTATCATATACCGCTCACGGCAAAATAACAACTGCGTCGTTCGAAGGAACCCCCCCGGACATCTCCCGCGCCGGGGGTTTTTCTTTAGGCCTGACAGGACTCGACAGCCACATTTCAATATTAGTATGAATTAACAACCACTAACCCCTAGCCCCTGACTGCTAACCCCTAAAAAAAAGCTGCCGCATCAGCGACAGCCCTTTTTACATCAAACTTCAAACATCAAACCTCAAACGTTCTCTTAGAAGGAGAATACGAATTCAGCTCTCGTCTGTTCTTCCGGATCATCGGCATTGGTCTTATTCGTCTTCCATTTAGAGCCAAAGCTCTGGTAGACGTTGAATAAGGTA
>URLP01000124.1 GCA_900548635.1 uncultured Megasphaera sp. | reverse complement strand
CGGCTCTACACGACCGGCGGTACGATGCCGTGGTAGAAGATGTAGGAAATAATCAGCCCTACCCAGATAATGAAGCCCACGAGGGCGACGGCGTAGACGCCGATGACGCGGCCGAGGCCGGCTTTCCAGAGCTTGCGCACATTGGTCACCAGGCCGATAGAGAAGAAGCAGAGGCCGAAGAAAATGCCGCGCAGCAAATTGGCCTGACCGGCGCCGGCTTTGGCAGCCGCCACAATATCCGGCTGAGCCCAGCCAGCGATGAAGATGACGACGAGGCTTGCGACAAAACCGATGATGAATTTCGGGAAGCGAGCCCAGATTTCCCCTTTCGAAACCTTGCCGCCGCCCTGGACCGCTGCCGCACGGGGATCATTGAGATGGTAAATGGACCAGACAATGGCCAAAATGAAGGACCAGACGCCGATGAAGACATCGATGAAGACCTTCGACGTCGTCGCCGCCATGAGGATCCAGCCTTCCTGATAATTGACGCCGAACTGCTGCAGGGCACTGCTGCGGATGAGCGAATCCGCGATTGCCCCGGAAGCGACCGCCCCGCCGTCACTCTTGACGACCAGGCCGAGCCACGAGCCGGCGACCATCGGTTCACTGGGCAGGAAATAGGCCGCCGCAAAAGGCAGGATGAGCAGTTCCACAGCGACAAAGACGATGATGACCGACGCCAAAATCGTCGGGATGATCTGGCGCGCCTTGATGGCACTGCCCGTCGCGATGGCCGCAGCGACACCGCAGATAGAAATACCCGAGGCCATGGGAGCCGCCCATTCCGGCGTGAACTTGAAGAACTTGCGGGCTACGAAATAAACGACAGGCCAGTAAATCAGATACGCTTCGACGACAGCGCACATACCGCGCAGGATGACCGTCCCGGCCAGGCCGAGGGCGCTGATTGCCTGGATGCCGATATTCATACCCAGGATGACGATGCCCGTCTTGATGTACCATTCCGGTTTCGCTGCATCCGAGAGGAAACGCGTCACCTTCGGGAAGAAATTGCCGATCACCAGCCCGGCCAGAAGGGCGATGACAAAGACCAATTCACCGAGACTGAGGGACCAGCCGATATTGAAGGCGGCGCGCTTATTCGGCGTCGCTGCCAAGTATGCATAATTGCCGATAAGATTGGATAAGACCGTGATCCAGAAAATAACCGTATAACCGGCAGCAAACTTCTTCAGCTTGGCGCCCATGAAATGAGCCCCCACCGACGTCACGACTAAGGTAAAGACATAGGTCGCAAGTAAAGAACCGACACTGCCGAGCCAGGCAAAACCCTTCGAGCCCGTCGAGACAGCCTTGGCCGGATCAATCCAGACGCCGAACTTCGACGCCCAGCCGAGCAGATCCAAACCAAAAATAGGACCGGCACCCAAAACGACAATGAACAAGCCGAGCCACACGGCCCACCAGTCTTCACTACGCAGCAGGCTCGACCGGTTGGGAACCTGCGCTGTAACTGTGTTTTCCATAACGAACACCCCTATAATAAAGAATGAAAGAAACGGCGCAGATGACAAAAAAAACGCGCCACCTGCTGCAGATGGCGCGCAAAAACTCCCTCTTGATCTCGCTCATCTGCCGGGCAAACGCCCGCTGGAATTGGCACCATTCCGTTCCCCACGGAGGTTGCCGCAGCGTCATAGGGCCAGTCCCTCGGCTGCTCTTGATGATGGATAATACCAACAAACACTCGCTTGAATGTTTACCGACATAGTACACTATTGGTATATTTTGTCAATACTTTTCTCGAAAAATAATTTATAAATAGACTCTAAACACCATGCTGTGACTGCACTAAAATTCAAACGTCAGCACACAGCCGGCGTCACGCCGCTCCATCTCGATCAGACGGCACGGCCGCTGCGGAAAAAGGCCGGACATGTCATTCAGCAAAGAAAGCAGGGCCGTAAAATCCCCTTCCAGGACCAAGGTCTGCACATCTTTTTTACTGCCCGACGCATGCTGCGACAAAAGCGCCACACCGTGCCGGACTGCCAATTCATCGATTGCCTCAGCCGTGCTGCCATCCTTCCCGACCAAAGACTTCTGCCCTGCCGGCAAAGGCCGCTTCACATACGCGTTCAACTGACCATGGACCTGCCGCCAGCCCTGCCAGGACTGATAAGAATTGAAGGCAAAAGCCGCCGCAACCAAAGCCAAAAGCCCCACTACCAGAAGCTGCACGGCCGGTTCCTTAAGTCGCTGCCGCATTTCCTTCATCACCTATCACTTCCAGCGAAAAGGGAACTTCCCCAGCCCCATGCTGCGGCTGCATGCGGACCACAGCGGCCCGCTTCACACCCTGCTGCTGCAGGTATTTCTGCCACTGTTGCGGTAAACTCGGCGACGCCGTCACTCCTTCGACCAGTGCCCCGCCGGGCCGGCCGCTCACCTTCTGGACGACGATGCCCTCGGGCTTCGAAAGAGCCAGGGAAACCAGCAAAGACGGCCAGGAAACATGTCTCTCCTGCCCCTTCGCTGCTTTCTGCACCAAAGCCTCACCCTGCCGCAGCTGGTCATTGCGGCTGCGGATCTTCTCCTGCACAGGATACAAAAAATCAGTATAATAGGCCTTCTCCCGGCGCAGCTGGACCTGAAAGAAGACAGTCAACACTAAAAATATCAAGGCCAAAGCCAACAATCCCCAACGGGCCGGCCTCATCCAGGCCTGCTGCCTGCGGTATTCACATGGCACGAGGTTGCACTTCATGGCAGGCCACCTCCTAGAGCAAAGCGAGGACAGCCGTCGCCTGGGACAAATCGTATTTTTCCATCAGACTGCGTACTGCCGGATCCGGCGGCAGCGTCGCCTTTTCCCCATCATCAGGCTGCCAACGGAAAGACGCCGACTCTTCTTCTACGGGTAGGGCCTCGTCGTTGACTTCGTAAACCAAAGGCAGGCCATCGGTCAGATACACCGTATGACAGCGCGAATCTTCTGGTTCCTGGAAAGTCAAGAGCCCATCGCCTTTTGGCTGCAAGCGTCCGAAAAAGGACGGTATCAGCTCAATCGACTCGACCACAGCACCGGCATCAGTACAAACCTTGCACAGCGCAGCAATTGCATCCGACGGATAGGCGGAAATCGTCCACTGGTATAGGTCATTTCCATCCTTCACAGGACAAGAAGCCTCAAAATCATAGTTTTCACCATCTTCATTCAAAAGACCCGCTTCCGCCACCAGTGCATCCGCTTCCCTGGCATCCGGTGTCCCTAAGGGCAAACGCTTCCAGACTACATCCGGTCCGCCCAAGAGGAAATGCAGGTGCCAACCGTCCAAACCGTAACGAGCTAAAATGTCCGGCAAATACTTCGCCAAACTTTCTGCCCGGCTGCTCCAATCCAGAGGCCACTGCCGTTCATGAGCCGTATGGCCCTGACGGAAAGCGACGCTGCCGTACCAGGTCCGATTCGTTTTCAAAACGTGAACAAATTTACCGTTTAGCCAGAGACAAGCCTTCTTTTTATGCCACAAATCAACCACTTCCTTCAATTAATCTCTATAATAACAGCGGTGCAAAGCATACTTTCCCGCTTCATCCGGTACCGCTTCAAAAACCAGGCACACGTCTGCTGTACGCCTTGGTCCGACTTCTCCGCCACGGCCTGGAGATAACCGCCTGCCGGTTCCTGTGTCCTGTCGAAGCGGCAGGTAAGAAAAATGCGTTCTCCATCGGCAGCAATATTTTCTGTCCGAGTTACGGTCAGCGGCGCACCGCTCAAAAGTCTTTCCGGTTCGGCCTGCAGCTCCTGCCAGCCTTCACGAAGGGCACTTTCAGCCAGATACGTAAGCCGCACCTTTTCTTCATCAGTCTGCACGGACAGCAGCTGAGCGCGGGCCAGCACAGCCGTCGTCATAGCCATGGTCAGCATCAGTCCCGTAAGAGCCAGTATGGAAAAAGAAAAAAAACCATTGCGCATCTCCTCATCCCTCCCTGTCATTCAAGGACCGCACCGTAAGTTGCAGAGGCCAGGAAGCCCCGCTTCGCCTTTCTGTAAGCAGGAAAGACGCCTGCACGCATCGGCCATCATAGGCAAAAAATGGCTGGCTGCCGCAGGGCAGCACCAAAACCGGCCGTCCTTTGGCAGTACTGCCGCCGCCCGTTAAAGGCTGGTAGTTGCCGTCACTGAGACGAACGAAGAGGCTCTGGCCGCGGACGGCAAAGCCCGTCGCCAGCCCTTGGGGCGTGACAAAACGAATTTCATCCGTAAGGACCTGGAAATCCTGGCCATAACGCAGCGCTTGGAAAAGCGTATCAGCGACGCTGACTTCCTGTCGCCAAAGTGCTTCTTCAATCTGACAGCGTCGATCCGTCTCTGCCGTCTGACGGATTGCCGGCAGCAGGGCCGTCAGCATCAGGACGGTAAAGGCCACGGCTGTCAGAAGATCCATCAGAACCCAGCCGTTCCTCTTTCTCCTTTTCCGTGACGAGCGAGGAACAGGAAAAGATTTTGCCATGCTCATCACCTACTTCGATAGTCCGCACGATCCAGCCGTCCTGCATGGCTTCGCGGCGCTGCACGTCATAACATTTCCCCTGAAGGGATACTTTTTCCTCCAGAGGACTGCCGCCCTTCCAGGCCTCCATAGCCTGACGGCCGAGCATGGCTGCCTGTTGATGCTGCTGCGCCGCCTGGTGGAGCTGCCGGGCCTGAAAGAGCAGACCCAGCGCCGCCAGACAAAGGTAGGAACCAATCAGAAAAGCAGCCAGGCTGGCCGTGATGAAGAGGAAGCCGTTGACCTTATTCCACGCGCAGGCGCCCGGTCTGCGCCGCCAGGACCAGCCGCCGCTGATACGTCCCATCTGCCGCTGCAATGACCACAGACATCGTATGCAGCGGTTTTCCGTCGGCATCGAACATCACATCCCCTTTCGTCACTTTGAGGCCTTTGGGATAAGGGCGTTCTTTGACCTGGCGATAGCCATTCTGCAGCACATAGCCGCCGTCGCGCAGGACAAGTTTCCAGCTGCCCTTACCGTAGTTGCTGCCAACACTGTGCTGGCGGACGTGCTGC
>URLP01000123.1 GCA_900548635.1 uncultured Megasphaera sp. | reverse complement strand
CCTCCGGCCTTGCGGCCACCTCCCCTATCAGGGGAGGCTTTCACTACAAACTGCAAACTACAAACTCTTATGCGCCCAGGCCGGCCATGAGGGCCAGGTGATAGGTGATGTAAGCGAGGACGTACGAGAGGACGAGGCACATGCCGTCGCTGGCGAGGAGCATTTTCCAGGAGCCTGTTTCACGTTTGATAACAGCCATGGAAGCGACGCAGGGCATGTAGAGGAGGCAGAAGACCATCAGCGAGAGGGCGACAGCCGGGTTGAAGTCCGGGTCGTTTCTCAGGTATTCAACGATGCCCGATTCGTGGGTATCGTCACCGCCGACACTGTAAATCGTACCGAGGGTGGAAACCATGACTTCTTTCGCAGCCGTGCAGGCGATGAGGCCTACGCCGATTTTCCAGTCAAAGCCGAGCGGCTGGATGACCGGTTCGACGAATTTACCAATGCGGGCCGCATAGGACTGCTGGATCTTTTCAGCGGTCTGCTGGTCGTCCAGTTTATCACTGGCATCGTCAGCATCGGCTTTGGCATCGAAGAGCGGCAGTGCCTGTGCAAAGACAGCCGGATTCTTTTCCTGGAGGTCTGCGAAGCTCTGCGGGTATTTGCCCATGAAGAGCGTATCTTCTTCGTTTTCAGAATCTTTGACCTGGTCTTCGACGGAGCTCAGCGCCGCAGCCGGGTTCAGGGCGTTGCCGGAATCGGCTTCATCTTCATCTTCTTCGTCTTTCGCTTCATCTGCAGCGGCGACCATGTCTTCATACATGCTGTTCAATTCATCATTGTCTTCAATCGAGCTCAGGCCGTAGGACTGGAGGATGGAAGCCTGTGTCTGTTCCATTTCTGCCGTGACCTGATCTTTGGCAGCATCGAAATCCTGCGAGTAGTTGACATCTGCCGGATAGGCCGTGAGGAACCAAACGAGGATGGAAGCACCGAGGATGAAGGTACCTGCTTTTTTCAGGTAGAGGACCGTGCGTTCCCACATGTGCATGAGGACACCTTTGAGGGTCGGGATGTGGTACGGCGGCATTTCCATGACGAACGGTTCCTGTTCGCCTTTATACTTCGTGTGGCGCAGGACCAGGGCGACGCAGACGGAAACGATGATGCCCAGGAGGTAAATGCCGAAGAGGACCGTACCGCCGTAGCCCGTGGAGCCGAAGAAAGCGGCGATGAGCAGGGTGTAAACCGGGAGGCGGGCACCGCAGCTCATGAACGGGCAGGCCATGATCGTAACGAGGCGGTCTTTTTCGTTGTCCAGCGTACGGGCGGCCATGATGCCAGGTACGTTGCAGCCGAAGCCGAGGATCATCGGGATAAAGGACTTACCGTGCAGCCCCAGGGCGCGCATGGCGCGGTCGATGAGGAAGGCGGCGCGGGCCATGTAGCCCGTATCTTCGAGTAAGCTGATGAATAAATACAGGAGAACGATAAGCGGTACGAAACTGAGGACCGAACCGACACCGCCGATGACGCCGTCGACGACGAGGGAGCGGAGCTGTTCATCTTCGATGACATCGCTGCACCAGTCACCGAGCATGCTGAAGCCCGTATCGAGCCAGCCCTGCGGGTAGGCACCGACGTTAATGACGACGACGAACATGAGCCACATGAGGGCCAGGAAAATCGGAATGCCCAGGAAACGGTTCGTCAGGACACTGTCGATCTTATCGGACAAGGAGTCGCTAGAACCGACATTGATAATTGATTTATTAAATGCTTCAGTTGCGAATTGATATCGGCATTGAGCGAAGTAGAAATCCAAGTCGATCTTGTTGGCCAGGGAATCGCGAAGCGTCGAAGCCAGGGCTAAGATGGACTGTGTACCGTCCATGGCGCGGACTTTGGCGACAGCATCGGCGTCGTTTTCCAAAAGCTTGACGGCCAGCCAGCGGACCGGGTATTTGATGATGCCCATCTTTTCGATGGCATCGGTCAGGTTGGCGATAGCCGGTTCGACGTCTGGTCCGTAGTCGACTTTGGCATTGACCAGGTTTTTCGTTTCCGTACCGGAAATGGCATCGAGGAGTTCCTTCGTGCCGATGTTCTTGCTGCCGACGAGGGGCACGACGACGGCGCCGAGCTGCTGGCCGAGCTTCTTGAGGTCGATTTTGACGCCCATGCGGTCGGCGATGTCCATCATGTTCAGGGCAATGACCATGGGGCGGCCCAGTTCGACGAGCTGTGCGGCCAGGTAAAGATTTCGTTCCAGGTTGGACGCATCGAGGACATTGACGATGATGTCCGGTTTATCATTGATGATGACGTTGCGGGCGACGACTTCGTCGAGGGACCGCGCCGTCAGGCTGTATGTGCCGGGCAGGTCGATGAAGAGCAAATCCTTGCCGTTGAAGGTACGATGGCCTTCCTTCTTTTCGACGGTGACGCCGGGATAGTTGCCGACGTGCTGTTTCGCGCCGGTGATGTTATTAAAAATCGTCGTTTTACCGCAGTTCGGATTGCCGGCCAGGGCAATCTTGATTCTTGCTGCATTTTCCATGACTACTATGACCCCCTTTTACTGATCGACGGCAACGGATATCATTGCCGCTTCATTCATACGCAGTGCCAAGGCGCACCCCTTGACTTTGACTTCGATAGGATCGCCTAACGGGGCCTTCTTGAATACTGAAATATGCGAACCTTTGACGACGCCCATGTCGACGAGGCGATGCTGGATATTGCCACGTCCTTCGAGGGCTTCGACGACGCCCGACTGGCCGACTTTCATGTCGGCTAAAGAAATGATTCTCATAACTGCTGACTCCCCTTTGACCTTCAGACGGCTGTTTCCGTCGTCCGGGCTGCTAATATGTTTTTCAGTGCGTTCGAGCTGCTCGTATGGGAACGGACGACTTCCACGTTCTTGCGCTGTGCTTCCTTGACGGCGCAGCGGACCATACTGTGGCTCACGGTACTGGTGAACAACACGACAAGATCCGGCGATCCAATCTTTGACTTGAAATCGCTGGGTACCTGTGTAAAAACTTTGGCCTTATAATCGTATTCTTTGCAGATACGCTTATAACGACACACCATACAATCATTACCACCTACGATGACGACACTCATTTACATCGCTCCTTTCAGCTCCGTAAATAATACTCACACATCCCTTCTGTTTTAATGATAACATATTTCATTACCAAAAACATTATATCTTTTTTTACATAGTGTGTCAATAGTTGTTATTGAATTTCATTTATAAAAAGAAAAAAGCGCACAAAAGTGCGCTTTTTTCGTGGTTCGTTTGGCGTGGTTCGTTTGCCGAAAAAATCCAAACAAATTCACGACAATGATTTGCCCAGGATTCACGCGGGCGCCCCCTTGCGACAATCCCTACCAGCCGCTTATTTTGCCTGTGCTGCTTCCTGAGCTGCGATCATGTCTTCCAATTCTTCTTTCTGGCGCTGGAGTTCAGCGAGAGGAACGGAAGCGGTCATTGCGCCGACAGCGGGCTGCTGCATAGCGAGGAGCTGCTGTTCACGTTCGGACATCAATTTGTAGCCGAAAACACCTGCGACGACACCGATACCTAAGCCAATCCAAAAGTCTGTATTCTGAAACATACCAAACATCTCCCTTGAAAAACTTATTTGATTACTGTCCTCATTATAAAGTGTATCTTCGAACATATCAATAGTGCTTATCAAATTCATTATAGCAATTAGTCGTAAAATAAAGAGAAAATGGCTTTTTCCCCGAAAATTTGCTATAATATAGCAATCCTTAGAGTTAAATAAACTTTAAACTTTGAAATTATATCTTAATATAAACAAAGTACAGACTATTGGATTTGAAAGAAGGCTTTTTGCATGTTCAATGAATCACTTTACCAGGCCGTCCGCGGAGCCATCGCGGCAGCGCCGAAAAAACGCATCGTCTCCCTCGATTTTGGAGGGAAAAAATATTTCGTCAAGCGCCGCATGAGCAACGGCCGTAATTCCTTTGCCAAGAAAGACCCGTCGACGGCCTTCTGGTGCGAAGCCTATAAGATCATGACCGTCAACGCCCGTCTGCCCCTGGCGCCGCACCTGGCCCTCCTCGACGAAAATTTCTTCGCCATGGAAGCCGCCGGACGCACTCTCCAGGGCGTAGCTAAGGACGAAGCCTATGCGGACGTGCGCCTCAATGCCTTTTGGCGCGCCGGCAAAGGCCTGGCTAAGCTCCATGCGGCGGGCCTGCACCACGGCCGGCCGGCCCTGCGCGATATCGCCTACGACAAAGACGCCGACAAGATCACCTTCCTCGACTGGGAAAATGAACAGCATTTCGTCAGCGCGCCGGCCCAGGTCCTGGACCTCTTTCTCTTCCTGCACAGCTGCTTCCGCGAAGAATGGCCGGACAACCGCCTCATCGATGAAGCCGTCAAAGGCTACCGCAGCGTCAAGGGCAGCGAAGCAACGATCCAGGGCCTGCAGGACTTCGTCGCCAACCACCACCTCCTCTTCGCCTGCTGCCGCGCCCTGGTCCCCTTCGGCTGGATTGACGTCGTCTCCGTGGATAAGACGAAAGAGTATATTACAGGATTGTCCTAAGCGTACGCAAAACGAACCACGGCAAACGAATCACGGCAAACGGCGCCCGTTACACTAAGCATAGGCACAGAGAGAATAGAGTCACTCTGACAGCGCCTGAAAGGCCGCGGCGCAGCGGATGTAGCCGCCCGGGAGTTCTTCTACGGCTTTTTTCAGTTGCAGCTGGAGGAGGAGGTGCAGGAGGTCCGGGACGGCGAGGCCTGTTTTGCTGAGGAGCTCGCTTACCGGCGCGGCCCGGTCGAGGGGGATTTCCCGGACAACGGCGGCTTCGGCCGGGCTGAGGGCGACGGAACTGCCTTTTCCCTGCCCGTCTTTCGGGCCCCGCCAGCCGCGGCGGCGGAAGTCTTCCAGGATATCTTCGACAGCCGTCAGGGGCATGGCGCCGAGCTGGAGGAGATGGTTCGTCCCCTTGCTGGTCGCAGAAAAGACGTTGCCCGGCATGGCGAAGACGTCGCGCCCTTCTTCGAGGGCGAAGTTGGCCGTAATCAGGGAGCCGCTGTGCATCGCCGCTTCGATGACGGCCGTC
>URLP01000122.1 GCA_900548635.1 uncultured Megasphaera sp. | reverse complement strand
CGCTTTGGCACGGGCGGCGGCGCGGGCAGCGGCTGCCGTCAGTTCATGGATTTGATCCTGCGTCAGGGCCTGCGATTCCTGGGTCCATTTGCCGACTTTTTCCGTCACGCCGCTGGGGCTGAAGATGAAGCGCTGTTCCCCTTCCGGGATTTCCGGCAGGAGCAGGGCCGAACCCATGACGACGAGCTGGGCGACGATTTTGCCGCCGTGCTGGTGGACTCGGTCTACGACCTTTGCCAGCGGGGCAATGCAGCCGTCGTCGTCGATGCGGATCTGACAGTGCTGATACGGTTCCATCTTGTTCGTGGCCATCATGCCTGTGATGATCAGGCCGACGCCGCCGTCAGCAAGGGTTTCATACATGGATGCCAGATTTTCCGTCGGCAGGCCATGGTCTCCCATTCCCTCAAAGGTAGCAGAGCGGACGAGACGGCATTTTACATCAATACCGCCGATGTGACTTTTATCGAATAACATGGTAAAATTCTCTCCTTGGTAATAAAAATTGACTTTCAGTTTATCTTTCCTATTATAGAATAAAATCGCGCAAAAATCTAATCTTTTTAAGAGGTTTTTTAGTTGGCGTACGTAGGCGACTATGCTATAATATATTTGTTTGTTAATTTTACAATTCACGAAGGGATGTTGAATACATGGCTACAGCAATGGTAATCGGAACCCAATGGGGCGACGAAGGTAAAGGTAAAATCGTAGATTATTTGGCCCAGAAGGCCGATGTCGTCATCCGCTCCCAGGGTGGGAACAACGCCGGCCATACGGTCGTTGTCGACGATAAGTCCTTTGCACTGCGTCTTTTGCCGTCGGGTATCCTCTTCTCCGACAAAACCTGCATCATCGGCAGCGGCGTCGTTGTCAATCCGAAAGTTCTTTTAGAAGAAATCGATGGGATGGTTTCCAAAGGCGTCAAGATCAGCAAATTGGAAATCTCCACGCGTGCACACGTCATCATGCCGTATCATATCCGCATTGACGAAGAAGATGAAAAACTCAAAGGCGATGCCAAAATCGGCACGACGAAGAACGGCATCGGCCCCTGCTATGCTGATAAAGTCAACCGCGTAGGCATCCGCATCGGCGACCTCATGGACCGCGATGTCTTTGCCAAGAAACTGCGCACCAATATCGACCTCAAGAACCGTCTCTTTGAAAAATATTACGGCTGCGAAGGCTTCGATTATGATGAAGTCCTCAAGGAATACCTCGGCTACGCCGACCGTATCCGCCAGTACGTCAAGGATACGAACTATTCGGCTAACCTCTATGTCAGCGAAGGCAAGAAAGTCCTCTTCGAAGGGGCTCAGGCTGCTATGCTCGACCTCGACCACGGCACATATCCCTTCGTTACCAGCTCCAACCCGACGGCCGGCGGCGCCTGCACCGGTTCCGGTGTCGGCCCGCGCCGCATGGAAAACATCGTCGGCGTCGTCAAAGCCTATACGACCCGCGTCGGTGCAGGTCCGTTCCCGGCAGAACAGCTCAATGAAGTCGGCGAATACCTGCGCAACACAGGCCATGAATTCGGTACGGTCACGGGCCGTCCCCGCCGTTGCGGCTGGCTCGATACGGCTGTCGTCAAATACGCTGCTATGCTGAACAGCCTCGATTACCTGGCTATCACCCGCCTCGATATCCTCGACGGCCTGGACACGATTAAAATCTGCACAGGCTATAAATATAAAGGCCAGCTCCTGAAAGAATATCCGGCCAGCCTCGACGTATTGGAAAACGTCGAACCGATCTATGAAGAAATGCCGGGCTGGAAAACAAAGATTTCCGGCTGCAAATCCTACGACGAACTGCCGGAAGCAGCCCGTCACTACGTAGAACGCATCAGCGAACTCGTAGGCGTTCCCCTGGGCATCGTCTCCGTCGGCCCGAACCGCAGCCAGACGATCATCCTCAAAAAGATTTTCTAAAATTGCTGAATTTCACCATAACATAAAAAATGGGCTGTCGCATATGCGACAGCCCATTTTGTGATTCGTTTGGCGCGGATCGTTTGTCGAAAAATTCCCACATCCAACGGCAAACGACAAACGAACTACGAACCACGAAAGGCCTTCGGCCTATTCCCCGCAGTGTCCGGCCATGGCGCAGCCGCTGCACGAGCCGCTGCAGCCGCCGCCGAGGTAGTGGAGACCGATGATGCCGGTAACGGTTTTTCTCGGCATGAGCATGCCGCTGGGCAGGAGGGAGACGCCGATTTGTTCGGCATGGACAGCTTTGGCGATGTTGGCTGCCTGTCCGGCCGGCCAGTCGCCGGTGCCGGGGTTCATGATCCAGGCCGCTTTGTAGCCTTTGGCGGCACCGGCTTCATCGAGCATGTCGGCGAGCTGTTTCGTATAGCCTGCCGTAGCGACGGCGAGGGCCGAGTCGAGAGCCAGGCCGCGCGTGATGTCTTTCTTCATGAAGAGAGCGTCGACTTCTTTTTCAATGGCTTCACCCAGGGTGACGGCGTACATGAGGACGATGGCTGCGTCTTCGATGTGCTGGCAGGCCGACGGGCTGTTGAGCGTAAAAGGATTGTCGCAGAGGACCATGTGCGACGTCGTATCGTAAAAGCACTGCTGGCACATGGCGACGGGCTTGGCCAGTTCCATGACGCGCTGGCAGGCTTCTCTGACGGCGTCATCCGAGAGTTCGGCAGCGCCGCGCTGGAGGGCATATTCTTTGACGCTGGCTGCGTCGATTTCCTTTAAAGGGTCAGTAAATGTTGGCATTTTTTTCATCCTTTCTGATTCTGTGGATTTGCTTTTTATTATATCATAGAATTTGGTGAAAAAGCGTGCCATAAACATTTGATTAAATCCGTGAGAGACGATATACTATAATATAGACTTAAAAATAATTGAGAAAGAAATGAGGTGGACATGGTGGCAGTTGACGAGTCACCTGCTGAACGGGGAGCACCGGCAGAAATTGCCGTTGAATGCATTGTTCCCAATCCCTGGCAGCCGCGGCAGACCTTTGATGAAGAAGGGATGGCAGCTTTGGCGGAATCGATCCGCCAGCACGGGCTGGTCCAGCCTCTCGTCGTCCAGAAGGCCGGCCCCGGCAGGTATGAACTCATTGCCGGGGAACGGCGCCTGCGGGCAGCCAAACGCTGCGGACTGAAGACGGTCCCGGTGCTGGTCCGCTCGTATGCGCCCGATGAGGCCGCAGAAATCGCCCTCATCGAAAATCTGCAGCGCGAAGATCTGGATGCCATCGAAGAAGGCACGGCCTATGCCCGGCTGATCGAAGACTTTGGCCTGACCCAGGCCGAGGCTGCCGCGAAAGTCGGCAAAAGCCGCTCGCACGTTGCCAACATGATCCGCCTGCTGCAGCTGCCGGATGATATCAAGGGCTGGATTGCTGAAGGGCGCTTGTCCATGGGGCAGGCCCGGCCGCTTTTACAGCTTCCTGCGGCTAAGCTCCAGCGCGAGGCAGCTGTGCATATCATGAAATATGAGCTTTCAGCCCGCAAGGCCGAAGCCCTGGTGCGCCGCCTGATGGCAGAAAAGCGTCCTGAGAAGGACGCCGATGCCCACGTCGCGCTTTTACAGGACCGGCTGAAGATGTCCTTAGGGACGGATGTTTCCATTCATCTCGGTGCAGGCGGACAGAAAGGGAAAATAGAGATCGCCTTTACGTCAGAAGCCGAATTCGAACGGCTCTTGTCGCTGCTTACGGAGGAAAAAGAAGCACCTTCTCCGCCGTCTTTTTCTTCGTTTCACATATAAGGTTTTGCATATTTAGATTCATGGGAGGAAAAAAATGTTGAATGTCGACATGCAGGCTGCCATCATGGTGCTTGCCGGTATCGGCGGCTTGATCTTACTGATTTTGCTCGTCTATATCGTCATTTTACACAAGAAAATCAGAAAATTGGAAACGAATTATACATTCTTTATGCAGGATGAAAGTGGTGCCAGCGTCGAAGCGAAGCTGCGCGACGACGTCGAAAAGCTGCACAACCTGCAGGGGACGCTGGATATGATCCATCAGACCCAGAAGGACATCATGTCCGTCCAGAACCACTGCTTCCGCAAAATCGGCTTTGTCAAGTACAATGCCTTCGATAATATCGGCAACAACCTGAGTTTTGCCTTCACCGTCCTCGACGGCAAGAATGACGGTTTCTGTCTCTCCAGCGTCTACGGGCGCAATGAATCGCGTATTTTTGCGAAACCCATCGTAGAAGGCAAGTGTCTCTACGGTATGAGCGAAGAAGAGAGAGAAAGTCTGGACAATGCCCTGAATTACAGCGGCGATATGCAGGCTGTCCAGAAGGACCTGGAAGAATAAGAGGGGAAAAGAGTGAAAATCCACGTCAAGATTTATCCATGGATGCGCACGCTGCAGTCATGGATTGAACGCCTAAAGACCTGGGAAACGCCTGCCTGGTGGCCGTCGTTCCTGAAAACGGACCGCACGGAACCGCTCGTCGTGACTCCGGCCCAGTATAAAAAGCTCGTCCGTTTCGGTGCTATTGCAGTGGTGGTCATTGTTATCGCTGCAGGCATCGGGATTTATGAGTTCGTTTCGCTTCAGCAGGCGAAAGCCCAGGAAGCACTGCATGAACAGCAGCTGGAACTGATGCGGGAAAAGACGACATCGCTCCAGGAAAAGATGGATAAAATGGATTCCCTCGACCAGGAACTGCGGCAAATGGTCAAGGGTTCGGGGGCTGGTGACAGCCCAAAAGGTGACGGTGGCGTAGCAGGGGGACAGAAGAAATCTCCGGACCTTTCTCATGCCAGCTACAATGACCTGTTATTGGCCACCTCCCGCTTGGAAACCCGCAGTAATGCCCGTATCATCAGCTTCATCACCTTGAAGACGGTCCTTAGCGATACGGCAGGCGAACAGGTCCGGCAAATGCAGCAGATCACGCATTCCTATAAAGGCGGTTCTCTCGGCGGCAATGCCGGGAATGCCGGCGGCTCGTCGACGACGCCTTCTATCTGGCCTGTCAGCGGCACGATTACGTCGAATTTCGGCTACCGCGGCAATCCGATTGGCGGCGGTTCCGGCTTCCATGAAGGCATCGATATCGGCGTCGATTACGGTACGCCGGTCCACGCTAC
>URLP01000121.1 GCA_900548635.1 uncultured Megasphaera sp. | reverse complement strand
GGCGGCCCGCGCGAATCCTGTGGATATCCTAATCTTGCACTTGTGTGAATCTTCGATGAACGACGAACGATGAACTAAAAAAGCTGTCGCATAAAGCGGCAGCTTTTTTTCACTCATGTACGATAAGTTCGAGTATGTCTGGCCGGGTGTAGTGGCCGGCGGCGTCGAATTCCATGTGACGCAGGACGACTTGATCCAGGTCGAGGTCGGCGTAGATCATGGCTTCCCGGTCCCACACGGGTTCTGTGACGTAATGGCCGCAGGGGTCGACGATGCAGCTGCCGCCGCGGCAGACGATGTCCGGGAGTTTGGCGACGGCTTCTTTTTCTACCAGGTCTGATGGATACATATCCTTCGTGAAGTACTGGTCGACGTTGAAGACGTAGCAGCGCCCTTCGATGGCGATGTGCTTCACTGTGTCCTGCCATTCAGGGTTATCGTTCGTATTCGGTGCCAGATAGAGGCTGACGCCCTTCTGGTAGAGGGCCGTCCGGGCCAGGGGCATGTAGTTTTCCCAGCAGATGAGGGAACCCATGGGCCCCCACGGCGTCTGGACGACGGGGAAATACGTGGCTGGCTCATGCGAGTCGGCCCAGATATAGCGTTCGGCACCGGTCGGCTTGATTTTCCGGTGGTGTGAAACGAGTTTCCCTTCCGGTGAAAAGACGACATTGCTGCAGTACAGGGAATACGTCGTTTCGTCGCGTTCCGTAATGCCCAGGCTGACATAGGCCCCGGCTGCTTGGGCCGCAGCGGCTACATCCTGCAGGTCTTGGCGGACGACGACGGCCTGGTCATAATAGCGTTTCCAGTCTGCCCGTTCAGCATCCGACCGGCTGCCGACAGTAAAGCCAAAAGTCAAGCCATAGGGATAACATGGGACCAGCGACTCCGGAAAGACGATGAGCTGTGCCCCATTCCGACCGGCTTCTTCGATTTGATGGACGACCTTCTGCAGCGTCGCCTGTTTATCGAAAAATACAGGCGCAGCCTGTACGATAGCGGCGCGCAGTTTCTTTTCTAAATTTTGCATAACGAATCCCCCTCATTTCTTTTTTCTTAGTATACCGTAATTTTTAAAAATATGCTATACTGATTCAGTCCACCGTTTACGGACCTATAAGGACAACGACTGTGCAGTTTTCGGGCTGCCGTCGTTATCCTTTTTTATTGTATAAAGGAGGGCGTATGTATCTGCTCATCGACAATTATGATTCTTTTCTGGATGCTATAAGACGAGCTGGTGAAAGGCCTGGCCGCCCATGTCCTTCCAGGTGAAGGTATTCCCATCCCAGAGGAGATAGCTGTGCGGGCTATTGTCTTTGGGGAGAGACGTCGAGCCGGGATTCAAGTAATAGTTATCCTGGCCGAAGGGCTGCCAGGCCGGGACATGGGTATGGCCGTGGAGCAAGATGTCACCAGGCCGCATGGGCGGCAGAGATGCTACGTTGTAGCGGTCGCCATGGGTCGCATAGACGAGGCGGCTGCCCTGGGTCAGGATGGCATAGGTGGCCATGATTGGGAATTCCAGTACCATTTGGTCCACATCGGCATCACAATTCCCACGGACACAGAAGATGGAATCTTTGACTTCGTTGAGCATGGCAAAGACTTCCTTCGGGGCATAGTCTTTAGGCAAGTCATTGCGCGGCCCGTGATAGAGGATATCGCCGAGCAGGACCAGGCGGTCAGCCCCTTCCCGCTTCCAGGCGTCGAGCATACGGCGGCAGTAATAAGCCGATCCGTGGATATCTGAAGCAATGAAAAATTTCATTTATTAGCTCCTTTCTTGGCATCTCGAGCAGCAAAGACCGTACAGTAGTTGCCTTCCGGCGTCCGGCATTTCGAACAGTGGACACAACGGGCTGGCTGCAGCTTGCCCTGATTCCAACGGTGGACCAAATCCGGTTCCGATAATAAGGGTCGGCTCAGGCCGATACCGGCCAGTTTCGATGTCTTCAAGGCCGTTTCCATTTGCCGCGGGTCCTTGAAGCCACCCGTCACGTAGACAGGGACGCGGACCGCATTGGCGATGTCTTTAGCGTAATCGAGAAAATAACCGCCGTCGCGGATGACGTGGCCATCCCATTCCAGGCCGATTTCCTGCTGGGCCTTGCCGTGGATATTGCCGCTCACTTCGATAACGTCAATGCCCGATTGCTGCAGGCGCCGGCAGATGTCCAGCGACTCTGCAAAGGTCAGGCCGCCTTCAAAGAAATCGGAACAAGTAATCTTGATCCAAATGGGAAAATGCGGTCCCGCTGTCTGACGAATGGCCGCGATGATATCGCCGACGATGCGGTAGCGATTGGCCGGCGAACCGCCATAGGCGTCGCTGCGCCGATTGTAATAAGGACTGAGGAACTGGTTGAGCAGGTACGAATGGCCGCCGTGGATTTCAACGGCATCGAAGCCACTGTCACGGACGCGCTTGGCTGCCTGGGCGTATTCGCCGATGAGGTTCTGGATATCCGCCGGACTCATGGCGACGCCGATGGTTCCCGTCTTGCGTTCTGGCACGGCCGACGGCGAAAAAATCGTCCGCCCTTCCCGTTCAAAGGTCGTCTTAGTTCCGCCATAGGCAATCTGCATCATGATTTTTGCCCCATAAGCATGGACGCGCCGCGTCAGTTCCTGATATTGCGGAATGAAGGTATCGTCGTAAATGCCCATCATACCGGCATTGGGGCGATCTTCTTTATCAACGCGGGCATAGCCCGTACAAATCAAGCCGACTTCGTTCTTAGCCAGCTGATCGTAGATGCGGTACTGTTTTTCCGACATATAACCCTCAGCATCGGCCAAAGCTTCCCACGTCGCACTGCGAAGAATACGGTTGCGCACGGGCATCCCGGCGATGACAGCATGTTTCAACAATTTCATATATAATCCCCCTTTTTATCAGTTAGCCACTAACCACTAACCTAGTATACGAATTTTTCGGTAAAACGGCAAGATACGGCAAATCAACGGACGACCGCAGCCAGCTGACGGACAGCCCAGCGGAATTCGTCCGGCGTCGTATAGGCATAGGACAGGCGCAGGGACTGGGTATGACGGCTGGAATAGATATCGCCAGGATTGATGAGGACGCCAGCCGATACGGCCTTGCGGAAGAGCCGTTCCATAGGCAACCTATCATGGAAGGTGAGCCAAATATAGAAACCGCCTTGCGGTACCTGCCAATCTGCGAAGCCCGTAAAGACTTCTGACAGAACCTGGCAGGCCGCCTGACAGCGCCGTTGCAATTCACACCGCAGCCCATCCAGATACTGATCATAACGGCCGCTGGTCAAGAACCTGGCCAAGACTTGTTGGGACAGGGAGCTGGCGCCATAGTTGATCTGCATCTTGACATCGCCCAGGCGCTGTGCGACTGGTTCCGGTGCTATCATCCAGCCGATGCGCAGCCCTGGCGCCAGCGATTTGGAAATACTCCCCAGATAGAGGACCCGACCGCTAGGATCCAAGCTTTTCAGCGATGGCGGCGGCGTTCCGTCAAAGGTGAGTTCTTCATACGCCCCGTCTTCGATAATGGGCAGGTCATAGCGGCTGCACAAGTCCAAGAGCTGGATGCGGCGCCGGTAGCTCATGGTCCTGCCTGTCGGATTGTGGTTCGTCGGAATGGTATAGAGGACGCTGTTCCCCCTATCTGAAGACTGGCGCAAGTGCTTTTCCAGGGCTTCCAAAGACAGACCCTGGTCATCCATAGGCAGGCCGCAGAGGCGGAGATGTGCAGACTGGAAGACCTGGAGCGATTTGACATACGTCGGGTCTTCGACGTAAACCGTCGCCCCGCCGCGGAGAAGCCCAGCCGATATGAGCTGGAGTCCCTGTAGGGCGCCAGATGTAATCAAGATGGACGACGGCGCCACCATTAGGTTCCGCTTCCTGGCATACCCAGCCAGAGCCTGACGCAGAGCGGGCATCCCCAATGGCTCGACATAGCCCAGGGATGTGATGGCATCGGCCACATCCCGCAAAGTCTGACGGAAGGCATCCTGCGGGAACAGCCTAGGGTCCAGTTCACCCGTACCGAGACGGATCAGGCGGTCATCGAACTCCAAGGTATTGATGGCCTGGACGACTTCCTGATTGGCCCGGAAATAGCCAGCTGTCATGTAGCGGTTCCAATCCGGCTGGACCGGCAGCCGCAGAGACCAGGCCGTACTAGCTACGACCGTCCCCTGGCTGCCCCGGCCCTGGAGTACGCCCGCTTCCAGCAACGGCTTCAAAGCTTGATTCAGGGTACTCCGGTTCACTTGGAAGTGCCGGGCCATAGCGCGCTGAGATGGCAGGCGCGTCCCGGCTGGCCATTCACCACTTTCCATTTTTCCATACATCCATTCAAGAATCTGTCGGTATATCGGTACGGGCTGCGCTGGGTCGGGATGCCATTCAATTTGAACGGGAATATGCCGCTTCATCACATCGTCTCCTTTTTGGTTGGTATAATTCACATAACTTTGGTGGGTTGGAATCCTTCATAGCTCTGTTATACTGTGATTATACCACATGAACCAACTTGTTTTGGTTGGAAAAGAAGGAGGCTTTTTTTTATGTTCTTTTTCCAAGGCCTGACCATGGGACTGGCTTACGTCGCTCCCATTGGCATGCAAAATCTCTTCGTCATCCATTCGGCATTATCCCATTCGCTGCGCCGCGCCATCGTGACAGCGCTCATCGTCTTGTTCTTCGACATCAGCCTGTCGCTGAGCTGTTTTTACGGCATCGGCAACCTGCTGGATCATCTTCCCTGGCTCAAAGCGGTCATCCTGGGAGCAGGCACACTGCTCATCCTCTACATGGCCTATGGCATGATCCGCCAAGTTCCGGATGCACTGACCCTCAAAGATCAACCAGCCTCTCTGGGCCAGACCGTTTCCAAAGCCTGCATCGTCACCTGGATGAATCCTCAGGCCATCTTGGACGGCACCATGCTCCTCGGCGCCTTCCGCATCACCCTGCCTGCCACCGAAGCCACGACGTTCTTGATGGGCGTTCTCCTGGCCTCGGGCCTATGGTTCCTTTCGCTCACAGGCTGCGTCGCCGCATTCCGCCACGCCATAACGCTCCCCATCCTGCGCGCCATCAACGTCCTTTGCGGCACCGTCCTCATGCTGTACGGTCTCCACCTAGGCTATACCTTCGTGCAGTTCTTTTAACGTTCTTTCAACGCTTTTTCGATATC
>URLP01000120.1 GCA_900548635.1 uncultured Megasphaera sp. | reverse complement strand
TGGGCAAGACGACCATGGCCGGCATCATCGCCAATGAACTGGGCGTCAACCTGCGCATCACCTCAGGGCCGGCTATCGAACGGCCTGGCGACCTGGCAGCGCTCCTGACCAATCTCCAGGAACGGGATCTCCTCTTCATCGATGAAATCCACCGCCTCTCGCACAGCGTCGAAGAAGTTCTCTACGCGGCCATGGAAGACTATGCCCTGGACATCGTCATCGGCAAGGGTCCGAGCGCCCGTTCTGTGCGCATCGACCTGCCGCCCTTTACCCTCGTCGGCGCCACGACCCAGGTCGGCCGCCTGGCACCGCCCCTGCGCGACCGTTTCGGCGTCATCTGCCGCCTGGAATTCTATAAGCCGGAAGAACTGGTCCTGATTATCAAGCGCACCGCCGAGATCCTCGACATGGCTATCGACGACGATGGTGCCCTGGAAATCGCCCGCCGCAGCCGCGGCACGCCGCGTATTGCCAACCGCCTCTTGAAGCGCGTCCGCGATTTCGCCCAGGTCGCCGAAGCTGGAACGATTACAGCTTCCCTGGCCAACGATGCTTTGAATCGGTTGGAAGTCGATTCATGCGGCCTCGACCGTACAGACCGGCGCGTCCTGCAGGTGATCATCGATAAATTCGGCGGCGGTCCCGTCGGCCTCGACACGATTGCTGCTGCCATCAGCGAGTCCGTCGACGCCGTCGAAGACGTCTACGAACCGTTCCTCATGCAGATGGGCTTCTTGAACCGCACGCCCCGGGGCCGCGTCGTCACCGATGCTGCCTACCGTCACTTGGGCCTGCCGGCACCGCATGAAGGCTAGGAGGGGAGAAGAAATGGCGAAATTACTGATCCTCATGGGCCTCTTCTTCATCGTCGTCGGCCTCATCTGGATGGCCGGGGACTCTTTGGGCTTCGGCAATTTCCTCGGCCATCTGCCGGGGGATATTTCCTTTACTAAAGGCAATACGTCCTTTCATTTTCCCATCGTCACGTGCCTTCTCATCAGCGCCGTCCTGACGATTGTCCTCAATCTCTTTTTCCGCCTGTAAGGAGGAATCTTATGAAACAGCACTGGCTGCGCCTCGCCGTCTGTACGGCTCTCTGCGCCCTTTTGACGACGAGCGTCTTTGCTGCCTCGCATACAGCGAAAGTCAAGAAAGTGCCAATCCGGAGCGTGAAGACGACGGCTGTCAAAGCGAGTCCGGCCAAAGCCGCCGCACCTAAGACGGCAGTGCCTGCATCTTACACGCATAAACAAGCCGTCCGCGACAGTGAAAGCCTGCGCGTCGGCATCCGCGAAGGCCGGGGCAGCGTCTCTCTCGTCGGCCCTCAGGGCCTGAGCGTCTACCGCGGCACGACGTTCTGGAAAAAAATCGCCCCTAATGTACCCGTCAGTATCGCCCTCAGCGGCAGCCACCTGACGGTCAACGGCGAGACCAGCATGGTCCCCGTCGAAGTCCGGTCCCTCGTCAAGGGCGGCACCGTGAAAATCACCGACGGCTATGCCTATCGCGGTGCCCTGGAAATGATGAAGTCGCCCGGACGCTGGGGCCTGACGGTGGTCAATGTCGTCTCCGTCGAGGACTACCTCTACGGCGTCGTCGGCAAGGAAATGTCGCCGTCGTGGAGCGAAGAAGCCCTCAAGGCCCAGGCCGTCGCCGCCCGGACCTATGCCATTGCCCACAAACGCCGCTTCGTGCAACGCGGTTTCGACCTGACCGATGATACGTCCAGTCAGGTCTATGCCGGCATTAACGGCGAATCGCCGTCGATCATCAAGGCCGTCAACGCCACGAAAGGCGAGATCCTGACCTATCAGGGCCGGCCTATCGATGCCTTTTTCTGCTCCACTGCCGGCGGCTGGACCGAAGACAGTGAAAAGGTCTGGGGCTCTTATGTGCCCTACCTGCGCGGCGTCCGCGATACGAGCGATGCCATGCCGGGCTACCGCTGGTCCGTGACGACGACGCCGGAACAGATGGCGGCGAAACTGAGCGCGGCCGGCAAAGGCGTGGGCCGCATCGAAGCCATCGAGCTCTCCCCCCTGGCCAAACGGCCCATGGCCGTCAGCGACCGCGGCGTCTCGGGCCGCGTCCAGTCCATGGTCGTCAAGGGGAGCCGGGGCAGCGTTACCGTCAAAGGCTCGGCCTTCCAGTCCATCTTTGGCCTGCGCAGCACGCTCTTTGATTTTTACAGCGGCCGCGGCAGTGCGCCGGATCCCGATGCTGGCAAAGCCGTGCGCAAAGCGAACTTTGCCGTCAAAGCCGGCCAGCCCCTGACGATTTACGGCTTCGGCTGGGGCCACGGCTTAGGCATGAGTCAGTACGGCGCCTATCAGATGGCCCGGACCCATGCCGACGAAAAAGATTATTACCGTCAAATCCTGACCCATTATTATACGGGCACGAAGATCGAAAAATTATATTAATCAAAAGAGGAAGATTACTTTGAAACTGACAGATTTTTACTACGACTTACCGAAAGAACTCATTGCCCAGCATCCGGCAGAACCGCGGGACCACGCGCGCCTCATGCTTTATGACCGCAAGACAGGGGAAGTGGAACACAAGTACTTCTACGACCTCGTCGACGAACTCCATGAAGGCGACGTCCTGGTCTTCAACGATTCCCGCGTCATCCCGGCCCGCCTCCACGGCAAGCGCGTGCCGACGGGCGGCAAAGTCGAAGTCCTGCTCCTGACGCCGGTCGGCGACGACCGCTGGGAAGTCCTGGTCAAACCGGGCAAGAAAGCCTTGCCCGGGACGGTCATCGAATTCCCCGAAGGTATGACGGGTACTGTCGAAGACCGGACGGACTTCGGCGGCCGCATCATCAAATTCTCTTATGAAGGCAATTTCGACGACATCATCGACAAAATCGGCGAAATGCCCCTGCCGCCGTACATCCACGAAAAGATGGAAGACCCGAACGAATACCAGACGGTCTACGCTAACGAACGCGGTTCCGCCGCAGCGCCGACGGCAGGCCTGCACTTTACGGAAGAACTGCTGCAGAAAATCCGCGATAAGGGCGTAGAAGAAGTCTTCGTCACGCTCCACGTCGGCCTCGGCACCTTCCGCCCCGTCGAAGAAGAAAATATCGAAGACCATCAGATGCACAGCGAATTCTACAGCATCACGCCGCAGGCGGCAGAAAAAATTAACAAGGCCAAAGCCGAAGGGCGCCGCGTCATCGCCGTCGGCACGACGAGCATCCGCACCCTGGAAAGCGCCGGCACGACGGGGACCCTCCAGGCCGGTTCGGGCTGGACGAACATCTTCATCTATCCGGGCTTCACTTTCCATATCGTCGACGCCCTGGTCACGAATTTCCATCTTCCCGAATCGACGCTGCTCATGCTCATCAGCGCCCTCTCGACGCGGGAAAAGATTCTCCACGCTTATGAAATCGCCGTCAAGGAAAAATACCGTTTCTTCAGCTTCGGCGATGCCATGTTTATTCACTAAGAAAGGAAACAGACAACGTGGTTATTACATACGAACAACAAGCCGAATGTGACGGCGCCCGCGCCGGTATCCTGCGCACGCCGCACGGCACCTTCAAGACACCGATGTTCATGCCCGTCGGCACGCAGGCGACGGTCAAGACCCTGGCGCCGGAAGAACTCTACGCCATGGGCGCCCAGGTCATCCTGAGCAACACGTATCACCTCTTCCTGCGTCCCGGCCACGAACTGGTCAAAGAAGCCGGCGGCCTGCATAAGTTCATGAACTGGAAACAGGCTATCCTCACGGACAGCGGCGGCTTTCAGGTCTTCAGCCTCGGCCAGATGCGCAAGATTACCGAAGAAGGTGTCACCTTCCGCTCTCACCTGGACGGCTCGAAGAAATTCCTCTCGCCGGAAGTCTCTATGGATATCCAGATGGCCCTTGATTCGGACATCGCCATGGCCTTCGACGAATGCATCCCTTATCCTTCGGACTATGAATACACCCAGATGTCGACGGAACGGACGAGCCGCTGGGCCAAGCGCTGCCTCGACCATCACGACAGCGACACGCAGGGCCTCTTCGGCATCGTCCAGGGCGGCATGTACAAAGACCTGCGCAAACAGAGCTGCGAAGATCTGGTCGATATGGATTTCGACGGTTACGGTATCGGCGGCTTGAGTGTTGGCGAATCAAAGGATATAATGTATGATATATTGGAGCATACGACACCGCTCCTGCCGAAGAACAAAGCCCGCTACCTGATGGGCGTCGGTACGCCGGACTGCCTCGTCGAAGGCGTGGCCCGCGGCGTCGATATGTTTGACTGCGTTTTCCCGACGCGCGTGGCCCGCAACGGCATGGCCATGACCCATACGGGCCGCCTGACCGTACGCAACGCCAAGTATGCCCATGATTTCCATCCCATTGAAGAAGGCTGCCAGTGCTATACGTGCCGCAACTATTCGCGCGCCTATATCCGCCACCTCTTCAAGGCAGAGGAACTCCTGGCCTACCGCCTGGTCAGCATCCACAACCTGTATTTCCTGCTCCAGTTCATGCGCGACATGCGCCAATCCATCTTCGACGGCACATTCCGCGAATTCCGCAGGGATTTCTGGAAACGTTATCAAGACGCGTAAGCGCTTGAATATAGAATACTCTTAACTTTTTATTTCACGGAGGTGTAACACAATGGATATTATGGAACAGCTCAACGCTTTTTGGCCCATTATCCTCATGGTCGTCATTTTCTACTTTCTCTTATGGCGTCCGCAGAAGAAACAGCAGAAAAGACGGCAGGAAATGCTGGAAAGCTTGAAGCCCGGTGCTAAGATTGTCACCGTCGGCGGCGTCATGGGGAATATCGTTTCCCTGCACGATGACTATCTCGTCATCCGCATCGCTGACCGCGTCGAAATCAAGATCACCCGTGCCGCTGTCGCCCAGGTCCTCGGTAAAGGCAGTGATGCCAAGAAGACCGAAAAGAAAGCCGAAAAAAAGGCTGAAGTAAAAGCTGAAAAGGCAGAAAACGCAGAAAAAACAGAAAAAACAGAAAATGCTGAAAAGGCTGAAGAAACGAAAGATGCCGAATAAAAAAGAACTGCGCAAAGCCATGGATGCCCGCCTGCATGCTTTAACGGCAGCAGAAAAAGAGACCTGGAGCGCTGCCGTCTGTGCGCGCCTCACGGCCCTGCCGCAGTACCAGAAGGCAAAGCGCATCATGGCTTTCCTCAACATGCCCGATGAAGTGAGCCTCGACGCCCTGATCCGGGACGCCCTGCAGGCCGGTAAGGAAGTCTACGTGCCGGTCTGTCTCGACAGGACGCGCCTCGAAGCGCATCGCCTCGAGGCCC
>URLP01000119.1 GCA_900548635.1 uncultured Megasphaera sp. | reverse complement strand
AACGGCGCCAAGAACGGCGCTCTCCTGGCTGTCCAGATCGGAGCGGTCAGCGATGCGGAACTGGCCAAGAAATATAAAGCCTACCGCGACAACATGGCCAAGGAAGTCATGGCAAAGAACCAGAAACTGCAGGAAACGGTTAAGTCCCTTTAAAATTTTCGTACATATAGGAGGTTATTCATGTTCTACGATCCGATTTGGGATAAACAGCATGAAGAATGTGGTGTCTTGGGTATTTTCGACAAGCACCTCGATATTCCCCGTTATATCTACTGGGGGTTGTTCGCATTACAGCATCGCGGCCAGGAAAGCGGCGGCATTGCCCTGACAGACGGTCAGGATATCCACACCTACCGCGGCATGGGCCTGATCAGCACGGTCTTCGCCGACGGCGTACCCGATGAAGAAGGCGGCCCTGTCGGCATCGGCCACGTCCGCTATTCGACGACGGGTTCCAACAATCCCCGCAACATCCAGCCGCTGGCCGTCTATACCCCGATGGGACAGCTGGCCCTGGCCCATAATGGCAACCTGACCAACACCCGTGCCCTGCGCGAAGAACTGGACCGCGGCGGCGCGACCTTCCAGACGACGATGGACAGTGAAATCATCGTCAACCTCATCAGCCGCAGCCAGAAATCGACCATCGAAGAACGCATCATGGAAAGCATGAACCGCATCCAGGGCGCGTACTCCCTGGTCCTGATGACCAAGGACACGCTCTACGGCGTACGCGACCCCTACGGCTTCCGCCCCTTGTGCATCGGCCGCACGGAAGAAGGCGGCTGGGTACTCGCTTCGGAAACGTGTGCCCTCGATGCCATCGGTGCGAAATTCGTCCGCGACGTCCTGCCCGGTGAATTCGTCCAGATCAACGAAAAAGGCGTGAAATCGACGATTTACGCCAAGGCACCGCGCAAGCAGGTCTGTTCCTTCGAATATATTTATTTCGCCCGTCCGGACAGTGTCATCGACGGTCAGGACGTCTACCAGGCGCGCCTCAATATGGGCCGGGAAATGTGGAACGAAACGCAGTATGATGCGGACATCGTCATTTCCGTCCCGGACAGCGGCAATACGGCAGCCATCGGTTATGCCCAGGCAGCAGGCCTGCCCTTCAAGTTCGGTCTGATCAAGAACCGTTACATGGGCCGTACCTTCATCAAGCCGAACCAGAAACAGCGTGAACTCGCCGTCCGCATGAAGCTGAACGTCGTCAAGTCCGTCGTCCAGGGCAAGCGCATCGTCATGGTCGACGACTCCATCGTCCGCGGCACGACGAGCGGCATCATCTGCAAGCTCCTGCGTGAAGCCGGTGCCAAGGAAGTCTATATGTGCGTTTCCGCACCGCCGATTAAGTATCCCTGCTTCTACGGTATCGATACGTCGGTCCGCAAGGAACTCATCGCTTCGACCTTCAGCGTCGAACAGATCCAGAAATACATCGGCGTCGACAAGCTCCATTTCATCAGCATCGACGGGCTGCATCGCGCCATCGAACATATCCCCAACGAAGATATGTGCTTAGCTTGCTTCAACAATGATTATCCTACGGATACTCCGCAGGCCAACGAGGAAGGAGAAAAATATGCTCTCGAACACAAATAAAGGATTGACTTATGCAGACGCCGGCGTCGACATCGATGCAGGCAACAAAGCCGTTGAATTGATGAAAGACTCTGTCAAAGCCACGTACCGTCCGGAAGTCCTCGGCGACCTCGGCGGTTTCGGCGGCCTCTTTTCCCTGATGAACAGCGATATCAAGAAACCGATCCTCGTCAGCGGCACCGACGGCGTCGGCACGAAGCTGCGCCTGGCCATCATGATGAACAAGCATGATACGGTCGGTCAGGACTGCGTCGCCATGTCCATCAACGACGTCCTCGTCCAGGGCGCAGAACCGCTTTTCTTCCTCGACTACATTGCCGTCGGCAAACTCGACCCCGTACAGGTAGCGACCATCGTCAAAGGCGTCGCCAATGCCTGCAAGGAATCGGGCTGCGCGCTCCTCGGCGGTGAAACGGCAGAAATGGCCGGTTTCTATGCCAAAGACGACTATGATCTGGCCGGCTTCGGCGTCGGCATCGTCGACCGCGACCAGGTCATCACCGGCGAAAACATCAAAGCCGGCGACGTCCTCATCGGCCTGCCTTCGACGGGCGTCCATTCCAACGGCTTCTCCCTGGTCCGCAAGATCGTCCTCGAACGCCAGCAGATGAAGCTCGACCAGTACGTCGACGAACTGGGCATGACCATCGGCGAATGCCTGCTCACGCCGACGCGCCTCTATCCGCGTCCCTGCCTGCCGATCATCAAGAACTTCACCGTCAAAGGCATGGTCCACATCACGGGGGGCGGCTTCTATGAAAACATCCCCCGCGTCCTGCCGCAGGGCATTGGTGTCGATATCGATGTTACGGCGTGGCCGCAGCTGCCGATTTTCGGTCTCCTCCAGAAGTGGGGCAACGTCGATGCCAAGGAAATGTACCGCACCTTCAACATGGGCATCGGCATGATCATGATTGTCGACGAAAAAGACGCCGACGCCGTCCTCAAGAACCTGGCCGACCGCAATGAAAAAGCCTATGTCATCGGCAAAGCCGTCGCTTCCGACGTACCCGTAACCCTGCGGGGAGGCGTGTTCCATGACTAAGAAGAAAATGGTCATCTTCGCGTCGGGCCGCGGCTCGAACGCCATCGCCCTCCACGACGCCGTTGAAGCCGGCACGATCAACGCCGAAATCAAGGCCCTCGTCTGCGATATCCCGGGCGCACCGGTCATGGACCGCGCCAGGGAATGGGGGATTCCGGTCATCCTTGCCGACCGCAAATCCTTCGACTCGAAAGCGGCCTTTGAAAAATACATCCTTGACGCCATCGAACCGTATCAGGCCGACATCATCTGCCTGGCCGGCTTCATGCGCCTCTTGAGCGGTGATTTCATTTCCCATTATGAACACAAGATGCTCAATATCCATCCGGCCCTGCTGCCGTCCTTCCGCGGTCTCCACGCCCAGCGCCAGGCCGTCGAAGCCGGCGTCAAGATTGCCGGCTGCACGGTCCACTTCGTCGTCCCCGACATGGATGCCGGCCCGATTATTCTGCAGTCGGCCGTGCCGGTCTACGAAGATGACACGGAAGATACCCTGGCTGCCCGCATCCTGACTAAGGAACATCCGACCTATGTCAGAGCAGCCGCACTCTTTTGTGATGATAAACTGACGATCGACGGCAACGTCGTCAAAGGGACTCAGGAATAGGAGGAATTTTCCATGAAAGTAAAACGCGCACTCATTAGTGTTTCTGATAAAACAGGCGTCGTCGAACTGGGCAAAGCCCTGTCGGGCCTCGGCATCGACATCATCTCCACCGGCGGCACCATGCGTACCCTGAAAGAAGCAGGCGTACCGTGCATCGCCGTCTCGGACGTCACGGGCTTCCCGGAAATGATGGACGGCCGCGTCAAGACCCTCAATCCGAAAATCCACGGCGCCATCCTTGCTGTCCGCGACAACCCGGAACACGTCAAAGCCATGAAGGAACACGACATCACGCCAATCGACCTGGTCGTCGTCAACCTCTATCCCTTCCAGCAGACCATTGCCAAACCGGACGTCACCTTGGCAGAAGCCATTGAAAACATCGATATCGGCGGCCCCTGCATGGTCCGTGCTTCGGCGAAGAACAATAAATACGTGGCTATCGTCACGAACCCGGCGAAATACGGCGAAATCATCGACATCCTCCGCAAGGACGGCGAATTCTCCGACCAGTACCGCCTGGAACTGGCCCAGGAAGCCTTTCACCACACGGCTGTCTATGATACGGCCATTGCCGCTTACCTTGAAGAACAGGTCAAGAAGGGGGCTGCGAAATAATGAAAGTTGCAGTCATCGGCGGCGGCGGCCGCGAACATACGCTGGCCTGGAAACTCTCCCAGAGCCCGAGCGTCGAAAAACTCTATGCCATCCCCGGCAGCGCAGCCATGAGCGAAGTGGCGCAGTGCGTTTCCATTCCGCTTGCTGACCTCGACGCCATTACGGATTATGCCGTCAAGGAAGGCATCGACATGCTCGTCGTCGGTCCGGAAGTCCCCCTGACGGAAGGTATCGCCGACCTGGCCCAGTCCAAAGGTCTGGCAGTCTTCGGTCCGAACAAGGCCGCTGCTCAGATGGAAGGTTCCAAGGTCTTTGCCAAGAACCTGATGAAGAAATACAACGTACCGACCGCAGCCTATGCTTCCTTTACGGACGGCGCTGCTGCCAAGGCCTATATTAAAGAACAGGGCGCACCGATTGTCGTCAAGGCCGACGGCCTCGCTGCCGGCAAAGGCGTCGTCGTCGCCCAGACCGAAGAAGAAGCCATCGATGCCGTCAACGCCATGATGGAAGACCACATCTTCGGTGCTTCCGGTGGCCGCATCGTCATTGAAGAATGCATGGTCGGCGAAGAAGCGAGCCTCCTGGCTTTCGTCGACGGCAAGACCATCGTGCCCATGATTTCGGCACAGGACCACAAACGCATCTTCGATGACGACAAGGGCCCGAACACGGGCGGCATGGGGGCCTATGCACCGGCTCCGGTCGTCACACCGGCCATCCGCAAAGAAGTCGAAGAAAAGATCCTGAAACCCGTCGTCGCCGGCCTCAAACAGGAAGGCATCACCTATCAGGGCTGCCTCTATGCGGGCCTGATGATTACGGCCGACGGCCCGAAAGTCGTCGAATTCAACTGCCGCTTCGGCGATCCTGAAACGCAGGCCGTCCTGCCGCTCCTCGACGGCGACCTGGCCCAGATCATGTACGCCTGCACGCAGGGCACGCTGACGCCGGATATGGTCCAGTGGAAAAATGCCGCTGCCTGCTGCGTCATCATGGCTTCTGCAGGTTATCCGGCTTCGTCCCACAAGGGCGATGTCATCAGCGGCCTCGATACGGTCGATAAAGACGACGTCGTCGTCTTCCATTCCGGTACGGCTAAGAAAGACGGCCAGTACGTCACCGCCGTTGCAGCGGACCTCAAACAGGCCATCGCCAAGGCGTATGACAACGTCAAACGCATCCACTTCGACGGCCAGCAAGTCCGCAGCGACATCGGCGCTAAGGGCTTGAAGCACTTACAATAATTTTTAGTTAAAGGGCTGTCTGGCATGACAGCCCTTTTTAATACCCAATCGGGAGTGATATGATGACACAATTCATTACGCCGACAGAGGCGGCGCGGCTCGTCGGCGACGGCATGACCCTGGCCGTGAGCGGCCATGCCGGTTTCGGTACGCCTGACGGTCTCTTTAAGGCCCTGCACGACCGCTATGATGACGAAGGGCAGCCGCGCAATCTGACACTGGTGAAAATCGCCGGCACCGGTGACGGCGGCCAGCGCGG
>URLP01000118.1 GCA_900548635.1 uncultured Megasphaera sp. | reverse complement strand
ATGCGGTCGATGAACTGGCCGGCGCTGATATCGCTCGTGCCGCCGATGCGGGTGATATCCAGCCCCTTTTCATCGGGTACGGCCCGCAGGAGGTCCGTCGTGCCGCCCGAAAGGTGGAGACCGTAAAAGGGCTCGCTGCCGACGCGTCCTAAGGTGCGCAGGACGGCGAGGAGATGGTTCTCCTGATGGCTCAATCGGTAGAGCGGTACGTGCAGGACCGCCGCCAGGGCCCGGGCATAGCCGAGGCCGGCTAAAAAGGCCGGCATATACGAATCGTCGCGGCGCCGCGGCTGGTCCGTCACGGCAACGGCCCGGATATGGGCTGTCGTCAGGACCCCTGCCAGCCGTTCAAAGAGGACGGGCAGGTTGCGCGTATGCTGGTAGACCATGTTGGACTGGGACAGACCGCGGCCGCCTTTAGCGACGCTGAGGATGATGCGTTCATCGGCGACGACATCATAGTTCTTGTCGACGAGGCAGAGCGACGTCGTGTAGCAGCTCGTATCGATGCCAAGAAAGACGTCCATCAGGCCTTCGACCTTACGTAGGCGCCTAAGATGCCGTTGACGAAGCGCGCCGATTTGTCGCCGCTGAATTCTTTTGCCAGGATGACGGCTTCATTGAGGACGATCGACGGGGCCAACGTTTCCTTCGGATAGACGAGTTCGCACAAAGAGAGGCGCAGGATATTGCGGTCTGTGCGGTTCATCCGTTCGATGTCCCAGCCCTTGGCAAAGGAGCGGATGATTGTATCCAGTTCGTCCCGGTGGGCCGTCGTCGTGTCGACGAGATAAGCCGTGTAGTCACTCTGTTCCTGGTCGCTCAGTTCCGGCCCGTCTTCTGTCAGGGCGTCCGTCGTGACGTAATCGTTTTCCAGGATTTCCTGTTCGCTGTACTGGATATCGTTTTCACCGTGGAATTCACGGGAATATAAAAGTTCGAGCGCCTGCTGGCGCGCTTTATGTCTGCTCAAGATATTCCTCCTGTTAGTAAATCATGTTTCTGGCAGCAGCAAATCTTCAATGGTGACGGAAATTTCCAAGCCTGCCGGTTCCGTCATCATTTCGACAGCTTCGGCAGCCCGCTGCTGGACGGCCAGCGCAACAGCGCGCAAATTGCTGCCGTAACGGGCGCGTACGGCCAGGTGCAAATGGACATTGCCGCCTTTGACAGAAGCCCTGCGGCAGCGGACAGAAACGGCATCCTCTACACGGCTGCCGGCTGTTTCGGCAATACTGCGCAGGGCTTTCTCGCTGACAGCGTAGGCAAAGTCCTGTTCCTCATCCATGATGACCGGCCTCCTCAAAAACTAACTGCTGTACGATAATGTGGACGGCCGTCACCGTGCAGGCCGTCACCTGTTCGACAGCCTCCTTGACGGCTTTCTGCACTTCCAGGGCAACATCGGGGATGCGGCAGCCGTAGCGGATGACCAGGCGGACCGTCAGCTCGATATCCTGACCGTCGATACGGACGTCGACGCCGCGGCCCGGCACAGTGCGCCCCAGTTTTTCTGCTGCCGCTTCAGCGATGTTCGTGCCAAGATCTGCGACATAGTCTGCTCTGGCCGCTGCTGCCGCGGCAATGACGGCGATGACGCGCTGGGAAATATGGATACTGCCCCATTCGTTCACTTCTGTCGTTTCCACGGGAATCACCCCTTTAGTCCACAAAAGGGGCTGTCGCACGTGCGAAGCCCCTTGGATACCTTATGCTCTGCCGATATACTGGCCCGTTCTCGTGTCGATCTGGAGAACTTCGCCTTCATTGATAAAGAGCGGTACTTTGACGACATAGCCCGTTTCCAGTTTGGCCGGTTTGCTGCCGCCTGTTGCTGTATCGCCGCGGACACCGGGATCGGTTTCGACGACTTTCAGTTCAACAGCAGCCGGGAGATCGATGCCGATTACTTTGCCTTTGAACATCATGACGGAAACGTTCATTTCTTCCTTGAGGAAGTTGACAGCGTCACCGAGCGTTTCTTTGTTCAGTTCGATCTGTTCATACGTTTCGTTGTCCATGAAACAGTACATGCCTTCGTTTTCATAGAGGTACTGCATCTGGCGGCGGTCAACATGGCCGTCTTGGACTTTTTCGCCGGCGTTCCATGTACGTTCGACAACAGCGCCCGTTTCGAGGTTTTTGATCTTAGCGCGGACAAAAGCAGCGCCTTTACCCGGTTTTACATGCTGGAATTCAACGACCTGCCATACCTGGCCGTCGATTTCGATAGTTACGCCTGGTCTGAAATCATTACTTGTAATCATCTGTAAACTCCTCCTATAACAGCTCCATCAATTCTTTGGGTGTTTTGGTAAAATTTCCCCAGCCATTGGCTGTTACGGCAACGGAGTCCTCAATACGGACGCCAAACTTGCCTTCTATGTACAGTCCCGGTTCTACCGTGACTATCATATTCTCTTCGAGCACGCCTGTCGAACGCGGTGACAGAACGGGCTGTTCATGGATTTCCAGGCCCGTGCCGTGGCCCAGGGAATGGGTGAAATACTGGCTGACATGATAGCGGGCGAAGTAATTGCGCACGGCATAGTCTACTTCGCGGCGCGAAACGCCGGCCTTGATCAGGGAAACGCCTAAGAGCTGACCTTCCAGGATGAGATTGTAGAAATCTTTCTGATCCTGTGTCGCCCTGCCGACGACGACCGTCCGGGTAATGTCCGAATGATAGCCTTCCCAGACAGCACCGAAGTCAAAGGTGACGAAATCGCCGTTTTCCACTACTTTCGGGCTGGCCGTACCGTGGGGCATGGCCGAACGCGCACCGGAAGCGACGATGGTCGTAAAGGACTTTTCTTCCGAGCCCAGGAGCAGCATATTGCTTTCCAGGCGGGCAGCCAGTTCTTTTTCCGTGACGCCGGGCTTGATGTACGGCAGTAAATCGGCAAAGGCCCGGTCAGCGATGTTGCTGGCTTTGCGCGTCGCTTTCAGCTCATATGCTTCCTTGACGGCCCGCAGGCTCGTCAGGTCGCAGGGCAGAAAGCCGCATAAGGCGCCGTCCGAAATATTTTCATACATGAAATGAGTCAGGAAATTTTCTTCATACGCAGCGACGCCGACGCCCATGTCGTTCAGAGAAGAACGGATGGAAGCCGATAAAGCACCGTTGTGGTTCTTGATATCGTACCAGGCACCGGACTGCTTGGCGGCCTGTTCCGTATAACGGGAATCGGTCCAGAGCACGGCCTGGTCAAGGCCGATGACCAAAGCCCCTTCACCGCCCGTAAAGGCACTGAAGTAGCGCAGGTTTTCCGGTTGGACGATAATGACGCCGTCTGCATCGTGTTCCTGAAGGAAAGCACGCAGGCGGGCGATTCGTTGTTCTATCATACTATCACCCTATATTAATTCAATCATATTTTATAATACCATATTTTTTTCCTGCTGAAAAGGATTTTTCGAGGAAAAGGGCAATTCCCGCTCTGCTTCCGTCAGGGGGCGGAAGTCACCGGGCTGCAGTGCTTCATCGAGGACGAGGGCACCGATGGAGCGGCGCTGCAGCTTCGTAACGCGCAGGCCGACGGCGGCACACATGCGCTTGACCTGGTGGAATTTCCCTTCCTGGACGACAATGGTCAGCCTGTCCTCCCCGGTCTGTTCCGCTCTGGCCGGCAGACAGTGCAGGCCGTCAGCGAGGACCAGGCCCGACGCAAAGCGTTCGCCTACGTCGTCCGGGATGGTACCTGCGACGACGGCTTCATAGACTTTGTCCGTATGCTTCTTCGGCGCCGTAATGCCGTGAGCCCAGACGCCGTCATTGGTGATCAGGAGAAGGCCTGTCGTGTCCTTATCGAGGCGTCCTACGGGAAAGAGGCCGGCCCCCTGGTACTTTTGCGGCAAAAGGCCGATGACCGTCGGCGAGAGATTGTCTTCCGTCGCCGAGACGACGCCGGCCGGCTTGTTGAACATGAGATAAATATGTTCTTCATAAACGACGGCTTCCCCGTCGACGGCGACGGCATCGGCAAACGGGTCGACTTTGCGGCTGCTGTCGCGGCAGACCGTACCGTTGACCGTGACATGGCCGCCTTTGCACAGTTCCTTTAGTTCTTTCCGCGTCCCCCAGCCCGTATGGCCGAGGAGCTTGTCGAGACGCATCATCATCCTCCCTCCTTAAAGCGACGGCATCTTGTCCCACTGGGGCTGATAGCCAGTCAGGCCTTCCAGATGCTGCGTGCAGTTCATCAAGGTCATGACATTGCGGTCGCCGTAATATTCGATGATATTAAAGGCCGTATTGTACTGCTGGAAGCACCAGATGCGCTTCATGTCGAGGCCCAAAAGGCCGAAGAGGAGACAGCGGATAGCTGCGCCGTGGGAGACCATGAAGACGCTGTCGCCGTCTTTATGATGGGAAAGGATTTCCCGCGTTTTCTTCAGCGTCCGGTCCCGGACCTGGCAGAACGATTCGCCGCCCCGGGCCGGTAATGTGCCGTCAGAGGCGTAGACCGCTTCCAGTTCACCCGGCCACTGCGTCGTGATTTCCTGATACGTATGACCTTCCCAGACGCCGAAATCGGCTTCCTTCAGTTCATCATAGGCCTGCACTTCTAAATGGTGCGGCGCAGCGACGCATTCTGCCGTCGTCCTGGCGCGCTGCAGGGTGCTGCTGTAGACGGCGTCGAGATGGACATGGCGGAAAAATTCGCCCAGGCACTTCGCCTGTTCCAGGCCGTGTTCATTGAGAGGCACGTCTGTCGACCCCTGGTACCACTGCTGCACATTGCCCTGCGTTTCACCATGACGCGCTAAATATAATTTTATCATCTGTATCCTCCGTGTAAATTTAGTTTGATGTTTGATGTTTGACGTTCATACAATATCAACCCATTACGACAAACGATGAACGATCCACGACAAACGACATGATAATCAAGAGCATGCATGATGGCAGAAGCCTTTGCATGATCACTTATCCATTATAGCAATAATTCGGTCAGCTTGCTACCGACTGCCGTGAAGAGGAGGAGGAGCATTTCGCTCAGTTCCAGGACAGCGCCGTACGTATCGCCTGTGACGCCGCCCAGTTTGCGGCTGATATGGAGATTCGCCCAGAGCGAGACGAGGATGGCCGCACCGACGAGGGCCAGGTAGAAAGGGCCGCAGAAAAAGGCCGGCACGAGGGCCAGGAAAAAGGCTTTTTCCACGGTATGGGCCGGCGCATAGGTGACGAAGGCTTTACCCAGTCCCTGCTCGCGGGCATAGGGAAATTGGAAGATGCTGATCAGCGTCGCAAAGCGCGCGGCCGCCGGGATGCCGATCAGTGCAAAGAGGGCTGTCTGCGGCGCGAGCTGGCTTAAAAAAGTCACTTTCAGGAGGACCAGGAAGACGAAAGCCGTCACGCCGCCGGCACCGACGCGGCTGTCCTTGAGGATTTCCAGCATCCGCTCGCGGCTGCGGC